>JAGPES010000037.1 GCA_018057015.1 Pseudomonadales bacterium
GAATCTGCCCGAGCTGCGCGGCGTCGAAGCCGGTGGTGCCGACCACCATGGCCCTGCCCGCCGCCGCGCACAGGCGCGCATTGTCCGCGCTGGCGGCCGGCGAGCTGAAGTCGATCAGCACATCGAAGGCATCGATGACCTGTTCCAGGCTGCCGACGATGCGCACCCCGTTGCGGCCGAGACCCGCGAGCTCGCCGGCATCGGCGTCGAGCAGCGTGCTGTCGGGGCGCTCGACGGCGGCGGCCAGCGTGGTATCGGGGTTGGCCACGATCGCCTCGATCAGGGTTTTCCCCATGCGCCCGGCGGCGCCGTTCACGGCGATTCGCGTCATGCCTGGCCACCACCTCATGTCAATTTTTCACGTGGGTCCGCATTCATGCGGACATTGTCCGGCGGAAGCCGGACCTACGGCTTCATTTCGTCGAAGAAGCTCTTCACGCCCTCGAACCACGAGCTCTTGCGCGGCGAGTGCTTGTCGGAGGACTCGCCGAGGGAGGACTGCAACTCGGCGAGCAGTTCCTTCTGGCGCTTGCTGAGGTTCACCGGCGTCTCGACCACCACGCGGCACATCAGGTCACCGACCGTGCCACCGCGCACGGGCTTCACGCCCTTGCCGCGCAGGCGGAACATCTTGCCGGTCTGCGTCTCGGGCGGCACGCGCAGCTTCACGCGCCCTTCCAGCGTGGGCACTTCCAGCTCGCCGCCGAGCGCCGCGTCGGCGAAGCTGATCGGCACCTCGCAGTAGAGGTTCTTGCCGTCGCGTTCGAAGATCGCGTGCTGACGCACCGCTACCTGCACGTAGAGATCGCCGGGAGGCCCGCCCTCGGGCCCGGCCTCGCCCTCACCCGAGAGGCGGATGCGATCGCCGGTATCCACGCCCGCGGGAATCTTCACCGACAGCGTCTTCTGCTTCTCGATGCGTCCGCGCCCGTGGCAGCTGCCGCAGGGATCCTTGATCATCTTGCCCTTGCCGCGGCAGTTGGGGCAGGTCTGCTGCACGGAAAAGAAACCCTGCTGCATGCGGATCTGGCCGGCGCCGCCGCAGGTGGTGCAACTCACCGGCGTGCTGCCACGCCGCGCGCCGCTGCCGTGGCAGTCCTCGCAGGACTCCAGCGTGGGCACGCGGATCTTGATAGTCGCGCCGTGCACGGCGTCTTCCAGGTCGATCTCCAGGTTGTAGCGCAGGTCGGCGCCGCGCTGCGGGCCGGTGCGCCCGCCGCGGCCGCCGCCTCCGCCGAAGATGTCGCCGAACACGTCGCCGAAGATGTCGCTGAAGCTCGCACCGCCGCCACCGAAGCCGCCGGCTCCGCCCTGTCCGTCGACACCGGCATGACCGAACTGGTCGTACGCCGCTTTCTTCTGCGGGTCCGACAACACGGAGTAGGCCTCGTTGGCCTCCTTGAATTTCTCCTCTGCGGCCTTGTCGCCCGGGTTGCGGTCCGGGTGGTGCTTCATCGCGATGCGGCGATAGGCCTTCTTGACCTCGGCATCGTCGGCGCCGCGCGGCACGCCCAGCACTTCGTAGTAGTCTCGTTTCGCCATCACCAGTTCCCAGTAATGCCCGGCACAGGTCCGACCTCCGGCCGGGCATCCTTCCAACAAACACCCGAACGCGCGAAGGCCAGCGAGGGAGTTAGCCCGCGCTGGCCCGCTAGCGGACCTGGCGTGCGCCAGGCCCCTGCCAGGCTAAAGCCCGCAGCCCACACACAGGGTTGGTGCCGTCGCCCGCCAGGCTGAAGCCTGACCCGCAAGGTCGTTACTTGCGATCGCTGTCCTTCACTTCCTCGAACTCGGCATCGACCACGTCGTCGCGCTTCGGCTGCTCGGCCTGCTCGCCGCCGTGCTGGTGCACGCCGCCTTCACCACCGGCAGCCTGCGCCTGCTCGGCGTAGAGCCGCTGGGCGAGCGCAGCGGAGGCGTCGGTCAGCGCTTCCGACTTCTTCTCGATCGCCTCGGCGTCGTCCGCCTTCAGCGCTTCCTCGAGATCCTTGATCGCGGCCTCGATCCGCTCCTTCTCATCGGCCTGCACCTTGTCGGCGGCGTCCTTCAGCGTCTTGTTGACCGCGTGGATCATGCCGTCGGCCTTGTTGCGCGCGGCCACGAGCTCCTCGAACTTCTTGTCCTCCGCGGCGTGCGCCTCGGCGTCGCGCACCATCTTGTCGACCTCGGCGTCAGACAGGCCGCTCGAGGCCTTGATCACGATCGACTGCTCCTTGTTGGTCGCCTTGTCCTTGGCCGACACGTGCAGGATGCCGTTCGCGTCGATGTCGAATGTCACCTCGATCTGCGGGATGCCGCGCGGCGCGGGCGGAATGTCTGCCAGGTCGAAACGGCCCAGCGACTTGTTGTCGGCCGCCTTCTTGCGCTCGCCCTGCACCACGTGGATGGTCACCGCGGACTGGCCGTCGTCGGCGGTCGAGAACACCTGCGACTTGCGGGTCGGGATCGTGGTGTTCTTGTCGATCAGCGCGGTGGCCACGCCGCCCAGCGTCTCGATACCCAGCGTGAGCGGCGTCACGTCGAGCAGCAGCACGTCCTTCACGCCGCCCGAGAGCACGGCGCCCTGGATGGCGGCGCCCACGGCGACCGCTTCGTCCGGGTTCACGTCCTTGCGCGGCTCCTTGCCGAAGAAGGCCTTCACCTTGTCCTGCACCATCGGCATGCGGGTCTGGCCGCCGACCAGGATAACGTCCTGGATCTGCGCGGCGCTCTTGCCGGAGTCCTTCAGCGCGATGCGCACCGGCTCCAGTGTACGCTCGACGAGGTCCTCGACCAGCGATTCGAGCTTGGCGCGCGACATCTTCACCACGAGGTGCTTCGGACCGGTGGCATCGGCAGTGATGTACGGCAGGTTGACTTCGGTCTGCTGGCTCGAGGACAGCTCGATCTTCGCCTTCTCGGCCGCCTCCTTGAGGCGCTGCATCGCCAGCGGGTCGCCCTTGAGGGATATCCCGTTCTCCTTCTTGAACTCCTCGGCGAGGTAGTCGATCAGGCGCATGTCGAAGTCTTCACCGCCGAGGAAGGTGTCCCCGTTGGTGGAGAGCACTTCGAACTGCTTCTCGCCGTCGACATCGGCAATCTCGATGATCGAGATGTCGAAGGTGCCGCCACCGAGGTCATAGACCGCGATCAGGTGGTCTCCCGGCCCCTTGTCCATGCCGAAGGCCAGTGCCGCGGCGGTAGGCTCGTTGATGATGCGCTTCACCTCGAGGCCCGCGATGCGCCCGGCGTCCTTCGTCGCCTGTCGCTGCGAGTCGTTGAAGTAGGCAGGCACCGTGATGACGGCCTCGGTCACCGGCTCGCCGAGATAATCCTCGGCGGTCTTCTTCATTTTCTTCAGCACCTGCGCGGAAATCTGCGGCGGCGCCATCTTCTGGCCCCTGGCCGCAACCCACGCGTCGCCGTTGTCGGCCTTCACGATCTCGTAAGGCACCATCTTGATGTCTTTCTGGACCACGTCGTCGGCGAAGCGACGACCCACCAGGCGCTTGATCGCGTACAGGGTGTTCTTCGGGTTGGTGACCGCCTGGCGCTTGGCCGACTGGCCGACCAGCACTTCGCCGTCGTCGCTGTAGGCGACCACGGACGGCGTGGTACGCGTGCCCTCGGCATTCTCGATGACCTTCGGCTTGCCGCCTTCCATGATCGCCACGCAGGAGTTGGTGGTCCCGAGGTCGATCCCGATAATCTTGCCCATTTCGCTTCTCCGTTTACCCGTCGCGCGGGGCGGCTACAGTAGCCGAACCGCCTCAATTTAGCTAACCAGCCCCTGATATTGGCGCGTTTTGCGCCATTTCAAGGCCTCAGGCCGTGGTGTCGATGTGCGGCGTCGAGGTGGCCTTGGCCACCACCACCATCGCGGGGCGCACGAGGCGTCCGTTCAGGGTGTACCCCTTCTGCATCACCGCCACCACGCTGTTCGGCGCGGCGTCGGGCGACTCGATCATCGACATGGCCTGGTGCAGCTCGGGGTTGAAGACCTCGCCGGCGGGGTCGACCACGGCCACCTCGAACTTCTGCATCACGTCGAGGAAGGAGCGGTGCGTCAGCTGTACGCCCTCGAGCAGGGGCCGTATCTCGTCGGTCGGCTCGCCCATCGCGGCCTGCGCGCGTTCGAGGTTGTCGATCACCGGCAGCAGCGCGCCAACGAAGCGCTCGAGCGCGAACTTGCGGGCATTCTCCACGTCACGCTCGGCGCGGCGGATCATGTTCTGCGCCTCGGCCTGCACGCGCAGCGCGCGATCCTCGGCGGCTACGAGTTGCTCGCGCAGGGCCACGATCTCGGCCTCGGCCTCAGCGTCCGGCGCGGCAGCAGGATCGGCCTGCGTCTCAGGCGCCGGCTGTTCGGCCCCGTTTTCTGTATTGAGCGTCTGTTCCTCTTGCGCCACGGTACCCCCGGAATTATCCGTCGATTCAAAGCCTTGGCTCTACATGGGGGCACGGCCGGGGGATTTCAAGGGTGGAGGGGATGCCCGGGAACGGTCGCAGGTCCGGCCGGAGGTCGGACCTACGGAGTGCGCAGGGCGGCGCTGAGCATACGGGCAGTGACGTCGACGACGGGGATCACGCGGTCATAGGGCATGCGCGTGGGGCCAATTATGCCGATCACGCCGACCGTGCGCCCGCCGGTCTGGTAGGGCGCGGTGACCAGGCTGAAGTCGACCAGCGGTCCGTAGCCAGCCTCCTCGCCGATGAAGATCTGCACCCCGTCGGCGCGCGCGCTGCGCTCCATGAGGTGCAGGATATCCTTCTGCTGCTGGAAGGCGTCGAACAGCTCGCGCAGCCGCGCCATGTTGTCCGATGACGCCATGTCGAGGAGGTGCGACTGGCCCGCCACCACGTAGGCACCGGCTTCCCTGGTGTCGTCACTTACCAGCGCACGGCTGGCGAGGTCGATCGTGGTCTCGAGCAGGCGGTCGATGGTGTTGCGGGTATTGCGCAGGCCGCTCAGCAGCTCGTCGCGGATCCGGTCCAGCCCGCAGCCCGCAAAGCGGCTGTTCACGAAGTTCGCCGCGGCGCGCAGTTCGAGCTCGTCGTACTCGCGCTCGGTATGGATGATGCGGTTCTGCACTTCCTTTTCGTTCAGCACCAGTATCACCAGCACGCGCGCGCCCGACAGCGGCAGGAATTCGACCTGGCGCAGCTTCACCTCGTCCGGGCGCGGCACCGTGACCAGGCCTGCCTGGTGCGTGATCACCGAGAGCAGGTTCGAGGCCGCCGACAGCAACTCGGGGGTGGTCTTGTCAGGGCCGAGCCCGGATTGCAGGGTCCGCAGCTCCTGGCCGTGCAGAGGCTGCATGGTGATCAGCGTGTCGATGAAGAAACGGTAGCCCTTCGCGGTCGGCACGCGACCGGCGGAGGTGTGGGGGGTCGCGACAAAACCGCGCTCCTCCAGGTCGGCCATGATCGAGCGAACGGTGGCAGAACTCACGGCGACGCCGCTCTCCTGCACCAGGGTGCGCGAACCGACGGGCTGTCCCGCCCTTATGTAAAGACTGACCAGGGTACGCAGCAGTTGCTGCTGGCGCTCGCTCAGTGCCAGGCTGTTCATCCCGTCGTCGTCCTCCAGGCTCGCGGCACAAGACCCGCAGCCGATTCTAGCACCGCACCGCCGGGCTTGTGGGCCAGGCTGGTGACGTGCGCGCGGGCCATGCGGTATAACACGCGCATGCTGCGCCATCTGACCGTCCGCAATTACACGCTCATCCACGCGCTCGATCTCGAGCTCGACGCGGGCCTCACCGTCATCACCGGCGAAACCGGGGCAGGCAAGTCGATCGTGCTCGATGCGCTCGGCCTCGGCCTCGGCAATCGCGCCGACAGCCGCTCGATCCGCGCCGGCACCGAGCGCCTGGAAGTGAGCGCGAGCTTCGACCTCGCCGATACGCCCGGGGCGCTGGCCTGGCTGCAGGATCGCGCGCTCGACCTGGACAGCGAGTGCCAGCTGCGCCGCGTGGTGACGCGCGACGGGCGCAGCCGCGCCTGGATCAACGGCCAGCCCGCGACGCTCGCCGATATCAAGGCGCTCGGCGACCAGCTGGTCGACATCCATGGCCAGCACGAACATCACTCCCTGCTCGCGCGCGCGAGCCAGCAGCGCCTGCTCGACGAGTACGGCGGGCACCGGGCGCTGGCCGAACGCGTGGCCACGGCCTACGCCGGCTGGCGCGACTGCCGCGACGAGCTACAAGCCCTGCGCGCCAGCGCCGGCGAACGGCGCGACCGCCAGCAGTTGCTGAACTACCAGCTGGGCGAACTCGCGGAACTCGCGCTTGGCGCCGACGAGAGCACGGAACTGGAACAGGAACACAAGCGCCTGGCGAACGCCGGCGAGCTGACTCACGACGTCGATCAGTTGCTGGCGCTGTGCGAGGGTGGCGAGGACGGCGGCGGCCTGCTCGAGGGATTGCGTCGCGCCTGCGCCACGATGCACCACCTCGACGGTCTCGGTGAGCGCGCCGACTCGGCGCGACAGCTGCTGGAGTCGGCGCAGATCCAGGTCGACGAGGCGCGTCGCGAACTGCAGGCGCTGCGCGACGGCCTCGAGCTGGATCCCGAGCGGCTCGCCGAGGTCGAGAGCCGCCTGTCGACGATCTACACGCTTGCACGCAAGCATCGGGTCGCGCCGGCGGAATTGCATCGGCTGCAGCAGGAGATGAGCAGCGAGGCGGCCGGCCTGGACGTGTCCGACGCCCGCATCGAAGCCCTCGAGGAAGGACTGCAGGCGCTGGAAGCGGCATGGGTTGCGCTTGCCGCGCAGTTGAGCAAGGCGCGCACGGCAACCGCCAGGAGCATCTCGAAGCAGGTGCAGGAGCAGCTCGCGTTCCTCGGCATGGGCAGTTGCCGCTTCGCCGTGGCGATCAGGCCGCTCGCGGACAAGGGGCCGTCGCCGGCCGGTGCCGAGCAGATCGAATTCCTGGTCGCGACCAACCCGGGCGCAGAGCCCGGGCCACTCGCGCGGATCGCCTCGGGAGGCGAACTGTCACGCATCAGCCTCGCGATCCAGGTGATCATCGCGAGTCGCGCGACCACGCCGACCGTGATCTTCGACGAAGTGGACGTCGGCATCGGTGGCGCCACGGCCGATGCTGTCGGCAGCCTGCTTCAGACCCTGGGCCAGCGCATCCAGGTGGTGTGCGTCACGCACCTGCCGCAGGTGGCGGCACGCGGCGCGCAGCACCTGCTCGCGAGCAAGAGCAGCAACGGCGAATCGACCTCGGCGGCGCTCACGCCGCTGGCGGCCGACGAGCGCGTCGAGGAACTCGCGCGGATGCTGGGCGGCAAGACCGTGACGAAGAAAACCCAGGAGCACGCGCGCGAGATGCTCGAATCCGCAGCGCTGTAGGTCGGTATTCATGCCGACTGCCCCTGTGGGTCGGCATTCATGCTGCCTGCGGGGATGCGGCGGGTTCGGCTTTGCCGAACCCTTGTCGGGTTGAAACCCGACCTACGAGCCCGACCTACTCGGGACGTTTTTCCTTGACGTAGAGCACGAGGCTGTGGCCGATCATCTTGTAGCCGTGTCTGTCGACGATCGCGCGCTGGCGAGCCTCGATTTCCGGATCGTGGAATTCGATCACGCGTCCCGAATCGACGCAGACCATGTGGTCATGGTGTCCGCCGCGGGCCAGTTCGAACACCGAGTGGCCGCCTTCGAAATTGTGCCGCTCGACCAGGCCGGCGGACTCGAACTGCGTAAGCACGCGGTAAACGGTCGCCAGGCCGACGTCCTCCCCCGCCTCGAGCAGCGCGCGGTAGACGTCCTCGGCGCTCATGTGCTGGCTGGCCTCGGGTTGCGACTCGAGGATCTGCAATATCTTGAGTCGCGGGAGGGTGACCTTCAGTCCCGCCTTCTTGAGTTCGGCGTCTTCCATTGAATCCTTCCTGGACGGCGGGGCCGGAGCCCCGGACAGCGGGGATGCAAAGCACCCGAGTGCTATGGGAGAATGCCCCGCCGCGAAAGTGCGAGTCACGATACTGGAACACTATTTTCAATGCAAAGGCTAACCATCCTCGTCCTGCTCTGCCTGTCGCTCGGCGCGTGCGGCGCCGGCGGCTTCCGCCTCGGATTCCCCGGCGTGTACCGGATCGATATCGCGCAGGGCAACATCGTCACGCAGGAGATGATCGACCAGCTGAAACCGGGCATGACCAAGCGCCAGGTGCGCTTCATCATGGGCACGCCACTGATCGTCGACACCTTCGAACCCGAGCGCTGGGACTACTTCCACAGCATGAACAAGAATGGCAAACAGGAGAGCGAGGAGCGCGTGAGCCTGTACTTCGAGAACGACAAGCTGGTGCGTTTCGGCGGGGATTTCGTCCCCGCCTCCGCCAGGCCTGCAGAGGCGGCCGCGTCAGCCGAGATCCCCGCTGACGCGAAGGACTGAGCCGTCTCAGTTCGCGGCCGAGGCCTTGCGCGCGCGGGTCTTGCGCGTCTCCTTCGGATCCGCCGTGAGCGGGCGGTAGATCTCCACCCGGTCGCGATCGGAAAGCACGTGCGTGCGCGGATCGGCGACAGCCTTGCCGAAAAGCCCCATTTTCGCGTTCGCCAGGTCGATCCCCTCGAACAGCCGCGCAATCCCGGAACGCTCGGCAGCCTCCAGCATCGTGGTGCCGGCAGGCACCGTCAACGCGAGAATGCGTTGCCGCTCCGGCAGGGCGTACGCCACCTCGATCGAAATCGTCTCCGGATCAACCGCCACCGTAGACCTCGCGCGCGCGCCGGCACAGGGCGTCGACCAGCGTGTTGGCCATCGAATCGAAGAGCCTGCGCGCGGCGCGCCCGGCAAGCCCGCTGCGCATGCGAAACGCGAGGTGCAGGCTGACCTTGCAGGCGTCGTCGCGCAGCGCCTCGAAACCCCACAACCCCTCGAAGGATTCGAACGGACCCTCGAGCAACTCCATGCGGATACGGCCCGGCTCGATGCGGTTGCGCGTGGTGAAACTCTGGCGGATGCCCGCCTTGGCCAGGTGCAGGCGCGCGTCGATGCAGTCCTCGCTGCGCGCGAGCACCTCGGCTCCGACACAGCCGTCCATGAAGCGCGGGTAGGATTCGATATCGTTCACCAGCGCGAACATTGCCTGCGCGGGATACATCAACAAGGCACTGCGGTCGATCTTCGTGGTCATCGTCGCTCGGTGACGGGCGGGAGTCGGCGCGCAATATAAGGCTTCAACCGCGCGGTAACAATTGCACGACACCGGCCCGTGCTAGAATCCGCGCCCTTTTCAAGCGAGCCTGGACGGGCGATGAGCAAAAAGAAGGCGGGATCGGGCGGCGGCACGATCGCGCTGAACCGCAAAGCCGGTTTCGACTACTTCATCGAGGAGCGCTTCGAAGCGGGCATGGCCCTCGAAGGCTGGGAGGTGAAGGCCTTGCGCGCGGGCCGCGCCCAACTCGTGGACAGCTACGTGCTGCTGAAAAATGGCGAGGCGTGGCTGCTGGGTGCCCGCATCGAGCCGTTGCCGAGTGCCAGTACCCATTTCGTGACCAGCCCCGACCGCACGCGCAAGCTGCTGCTGAACCAGCGCGAGCTCGCCAGGCTGTTCGAGGGTGTGCAGCAGGAAGGCCACACCGCGATCTGCACCGCGCTCTACTGGAAGCGCCACCTCGTGAAATGCGAGATCGCGCTCGCCAAGGGCAAGAAGCAGCACGACAAGCGCGAGACCGAAAAGGATCGCGACTGGGCCCGCCAGAAGCAGCGCCTCTCGCGCCATGCGAAATAGGTACGTGAACTTCTGCCGATGAAGGTGTCCAATCTGCCGGAAGCGGCGTGATAAGCTGCTTCCGTCGAAAGACACCTGAGTTTCGGGGGCGTTTTGGATTCGACGCCGGTTACAAAACCCGATGTGCATGCCGAGACGGCAACTAGTCTCGTAAATCCAAAGTTGCAAACCATAGTTGCCAACGACGACAACTACGCACTCGCTGCTTAAACCCCAGTAGGGTGCCGTCTGACCGGAGCCGCGCCTGCGCGTCCGGGCTCTTCGGAGCACTCAGGCGTCATATCTCGCAGGATCGCGCTGAAGCTTGCCTGGGGCCGATGCGTTAAAAAAAACCGGGATCGCCACTTCGATTGCCCTGTCGGCCGGGCAGCGAGGGGTTAAAAATAGTAGACCTGACTAAGCATGTAGAGCTGAGGGCGGAGGACTGACGGACGCGGGTTCAACTCCCGCCGCCTCCACCACTTTTATCAATTAAATCAGCAGCCTATAACCGACTAGGCCGCTCTCGAGGCGGCCTTTTATTTGTCTCGGTCATCGAGCGTGATTTCCCAGCGCGCGGCGCCTCGCCGTTTCGGGGCGTGACCGGGATTGCTTGCGGGCTCCGTCTATATTGCTGCGGACCCACGACCGGAGCGAACCAACGACCACGCCCGCACGATTGATTCTGCCAGCTGGTCCATGTCCCGAAGGTCGGTGCTTCGCGAAATCACCGAGACGCGAAGAATGTGCTCTCCTTTCCATTCTGCACCACCCACGAATGACGTGTTCTCGCGCCGCACCTCATCGATCACCGCTCGCGCATAGGCGCTCCGTGTCGCAAGCGGCTCGTCTGCGCTCCCGAAGGCCAGGACCGCCTGATTGATGACGACCTCATTCAACACCCGAATGCCTGGCTCCCGGGAAACGATGTCGGCAAGGTGCTTCGCGCAGCGCGTATGCCGGGCCACCATCTCCTCGACAGCCTTGCGGCCCAGCGCCTGGATCGTGGCCCACACCGCAAAGCCGCGCGCGCGGCGCGAGAGCTCAGGACCGTAGTGTTTCGGGTTGCGCCCGTCCTCAGGACCCGGCGTGATATAGCTCGCGGACACCTCCATCGCGCGCGTCATTGCAGCCTCGTCCCTGACGATGGCGAATCCCGAGTCATAAGACACCTGCAGCCACTTGTGCCCATCCACCGCCCACGAGTTCGCCGCGGCAATGCCTGCACAGTGATGTGCAAGACCCGGCACCGCGCGCGCCCACAGCCCAAACGCGCCATCCACGTGGTGCCATGCGTTGTGTGTGCGCGCCAGGTCGGCGATCGCCGCGAAATCATCAAAGGCGCCCGAATTGATATGGCCGGCCTGGCTGATGATGATCTTCGGCCCCTGGTATTGCGCCAGCCTGGCCGCCAGCTGCCCGGTCACCATGCGGCACTGGCTGTCAGATTCAATCGTGACCTTTTGCCGTTCTCCGAATCCGAGGTGGCGCAGGCCGGAATGGACCGTCGCATGCGCCTGTTCACTGAGGAACACATGCACCTCGGGCGCACCGAATAGCCCGCCCTCTTCCAGGTTCCAGCCGGCACACTGCAGCAGTTCCCGGCGCGCCGCCGCAAGACAGATGAAACTCGCCATGGTCGCGCCCGTCGTGAAGCCCACGGCGCTGTCCCTTGGCAGGTCCAGCAGGTCCAGCAACCAGCCACTCGCCACTTCCTCTGCCACAGCCGCGGCTGGCGAACATTGGAAGATCGCCGCGTTCTGGCCATAGGCCGCGGTGAGAAATTCAGCTGCCACGCCGACGGGATGCGAGGCGCCCATGACCCAGCCGAAAAAATGCGGACTGGTGATGCCAATGAGGCCCGGCTCGGCCGCATCAGCCAGGGTGTCGATAATCCACGTGGGATCACGGCCTTCTTCAGGGAGTCCCACATCGAATGCTGCGCGCAACTCGGCCAGCGTGGCGGTTGGACGAGGCGCTAGTGCCTTCGACCTCTGGCGATACTCCACGGCGCGCTGACAAGCGCGTTGCATTGCCTCGGCATAACGCGCCTCGAAGTTTTGACTCATGGCTGCATCTCGATCGATCGGTTGAACCATGCCGGGAAAAGGTTGCGCCTGCTTGCACGACCCTGAAAGAGGGTAAGGCCTTACGCTACTGGCAACCCGGCGGCCCGCCACTCAGGATATCCGGCCTCCAGACGTCGGGCATCGAAGCCATGTGCGCGCAACTTGGCTACAGCCTCGAACGACAGCACACACCAGGGCCCGCGACAGTAGGCGACGATGGACTGCGTCGGATCCAGTTCCGCCAGGCGCGCATCCAACTGGTCCAGCGGCACGCAGAGTGCCCCCGGCACGTGTCCCAGTGCATATTCTTCGCAGGGTCGTACGTCGAGCACCGTCACGGTCCCTTCCCGGACCCGAGCCATGAGTTCTGCACGCGAGATCGGCTCCATGGTGTCGCGTGCATCGATATATCCGGACACGATCGATCCGACGGCCGCACGCCGAGACTCCGCGACGCGCTGAAGCGAGGCAAGAAGATCGAGGACGGCATCGTCCGCTAGGCCATAGCGAACAAACTTCCCCTCCCGCTCCGCGGTAACCAATCCCGCCTCTCGCAACTGACGCAGGTGCTGGGAAGCGTTCGCCACCGACAACCCGGTCCGCTCAGCCAGCATTTCTACCGGCATCGCCCCTTGCGCGGCGTGCTCGATCAAATTCAGCCGATGCGGATGCGCCAATGCCTTGGCGATCAGCGCGAATTCGTTGTTCAGCGATTGTTTAGGGCTCATTGACAAGCAATCTTCCCGCTGGGAATATCATTCAATAAATTGATTGAATATAAGTTAGCCGGTGGTGCATGGCAATGACCCGGCCTGTTTATCACTCCGGCGTTCCCCACGTAAGGAAATCGAAGCATGAGGACGTTATTCATTCTCAACGATCCGCCGTATGGCACAGAACGAAGCTTCAACGGTCTTCGGCTGGCAAAGGCTCTGGCCGGCCAGGGCGAGAGCATCAGCGTATTCCTGATGGCGGATGCCGTCGCTTGCGCGAAGTCGGGGCAGAAGGTGCCACAGGGATACTACAACCTCGAATTGATGGTTAAGGCGGTGGCGCGCCACGGCGATGTCGTGCTGTGCGGCACCTGCATGGACGCGCGGGGCCTCGGTGAAGACGAGATCACCGATGGCGCGCGCAGGGGCACGATGGACGAGCTGGCCAGGATGACGGCCGCCGCTGACAAAGTGCTGGTGTTCTAACGCCATGAGCCGGATCTACCTCGACTACAACGCCAGCACCCCGGTCGCGCCAGCAGTCGCCGAGGTGATGCGCGCCCTGCTCGATCACGCCTACGGTAACCCGTCGAGCTCCCACTGGACCGGTGCGCCCGCCCGCTCGGCCGTCGAGGGTGCCCGCGGGCAAGTCGCGGAGCTGCTCGGCTGCTCGCCTGACGAGATCGTCTTTACCAGCGGCGGCAGCGAATCAAACAACCACGCCATCAAGGGCACCTTCTTCGCCAGCACCCGCCCCGGGCGCCATATCATCACCACGCGAATCGAGCATCCGGCGGTTGTCGCACCCTGCCGCTTCCTGGAGCGACTGGGTGCCAGCGTCACCTGGTTGCCGGTAGACGGACACGGACGGATCGACCCCGACGATCTGCGCCGCGCGATCACCCCGGACACCATCCTCATCAGCGTGATGCATGCCAACAACGAGGTCGGCACCATTCAGCCGATCGAAGACTGTGCGGACATCGCCCGCCAGCACGACATCCCGTTCCATACCGACGCTGCCCAGTCGGTGGGCAAGATCCCGACGCGTGTGGACGCGCTCGGGGTTGATTTCCTAACCATCGCGGGGCACAAGCTCTACGCCCCAAAGGGCATCGGCGCGCTCTATGTCCGCAACGGGCGGCAACCCGAGTCACTGATCCACGGTGCCGGACACGAGTCGGGCCGACGCGCCGGCACGGAAAGCGCGGTACTGGATGCGGCCCTGGGTGCGGCCTGCAGCCTGGCGCGCGACCTCGCCCCAGCCGAGGACATGCAGCTTCTGCGTGATCATTTCTGGTCACGACTCGAGGATGCATTCGGCGATCGTATTGTGCGTAACGGCAATCCTGCCCAGTGCCTGCCCAATACGCTCAACGTGTCGTTCGTCGGACGCATCGGTGCGGAAATCCTCGCGGCGATGCCCGAAGTGGCAGCCTCCACGGGCTCTGCCTGCCATGCCGGTCGGGTCGAACTCTCGCCGGTCCTCGAGGCCATGGGCATCTCACCCCACGTCGGCATGGGTGCGATCCGCTTCAGTCTCGGTCGGGGCACCACGTCAGCGCAGATCGATTACGTGGTCGATGCGCTGTGCCGAGTCACCCACTGACCGACCCGAGAACGCGCGTCTTGCCCAAGGATAAGACCGACCTGGACATCGCCATGGAAGCGTTGCGCGAATCTTATGCCGACTGGCGTCGGAGCACGCTGGGTCGGGTCACTGACAGGCTCGAGGAGGAACTGCTGCTCGACCAGATCGGGCGGGCGCGGGAGCTGCGGGTACTGGAGGTGGGTTGTGGCGACGGCGTGCTGGCGACGAAGCTCGCCGCAGCTGGTGCCCAGGTTACGGGCCTCGATGCATCGTTCGAGATGCTCGCTGTCGCGCGACGCCAGGCGGACACCGCCGGTATTGTTTTGGAGCTTGTAGAAGGAGATGCCGAACACATCCCTTTTCCTGATGCATGTTTCGACCTCGTGCTATCTGTCGCGACCTTGTGCTTCAGCCCGAATCCAGATCGATCTATCCGGGAAATGGTCCGGGTGCTGTCCCCTGGCGGGCGATTAATCCTTGGCGAGCTTGCGCGCTGGAATACCTGGGCCGCGCTGCGACGCGTGAAAGGCTGGCTCGGCTCATCGGTGTGGCGCACCGCGCGGTTCCGCACGCGAGGGGAGCTCGAGGCACTCACGCACGGTGCGGGGCTCGGCGAGATATCGGTGACCGGCGCGATCTACTACCCTCCGCTGGGCGCGGCGGCAAGAGTGCTCGCACCGGTGGAAGGAACCATCAGTGCCATGACGTCATCCGGCGCTGCGTTTCTGGTTCTCGCGGCAAGGAAATCCCAGTGAAGCCCATCAAGACAGAGACGCCAATGACCAAGCCATCCAGTACGCCACCGATCCTGGCAGACAAACACTACCAGGAACCATCGGTATTCACGCCCGCAAGCTTGCTGAGGGAGGCACGGCGGCAAAAGGGCGCTGGCAAGGCGACTGTGCCAAACGTGTGCCTGCTTGACCCGGATGGAGACATCGTCCGGTTGCTCCTGGCAGACGGCCGCGCAAGACGACACGATGACTGGGTTTGCTACCACACAGACATGTGGCTATTCGAACTCGGGGAACAAGTCCTGGGTATCGTCGGCTGCGCAGTAGGCGCGGCATTTGCAGTCCTCGTCGCCGAGGAGATGTTCGAATCCGGCTGCGAGCTACTGATCAGCGTCACCTCCTCCGGCGCAATCTCACCGGTTGCCAAACCACCCTACTTCGTCCTGATCGATCGGGCTCTCAGAGACGAGGGCGTGAGCTATCACTACTTGCCGCCCTCGGACTGGAGCGATGCATCGGATCGT
>JAGPES010000416.1 GCA_018057015.1 Pseudomonadales bacterium
GCCGCCTTTCAGGGCATACCTGCAAGGAGGCAGCATGTTGACCACCTACTTCAAGTCCTCGTCGGCCGTTGCACGCTATCGGGCCGGTAGCGCCGGCCCCTACCTCGAGCAGTTCATTTCTTGGCTCGTCGAGCGTGGCTACCAACGGGCATCGATTCGGCATCATATCGAGGAAGTCGGCCGGTTCGCCGCTTGGTGTGACGCTTTCGGGTTGGGTTCGGCGCCACCCAATCAGGCAATCTTGGCGAAGCTGCGCGCGCATCTCATCGAGCAAGGGCGGGAGCGATACGCCTGTGGACTCTATCGCCATATCTACCAGAGCGCCCGCGTCTATATCCGTTTCCTTGAGGAGATCGGTGTGATTTGTCCGGTCGCCCCAACCGACGGCGCCGATACCTTCCCCCTGTTCGCCGAGTTCTGCGACTGGATGCGAGCGCACCGCGGCACGCGCGACATCACCCTGGTCAACTACCGCGTGCCGGTAATGACGTTGTTACGCACACTGGAGTCTCCAGGCACGTACTCGGCAGCAGGGCTACGCGCTTACTTTCTTCAACAAGTGAATCCGCTTCACCCTGAGAAATCCAAGAATCTCGCCACGGCCTTGCGCATGTTCCTGCGTTTTCTGGTTGCCCGCGGCGAGTGCACGCCGGGACTTGAGTTCGCCGTCCCTACTGTGGCACGGTGGCGATTGTCGACCCTGCCGAAGTATATCCAGCCGGAGGAGGTGGAAGCGCTGATCGCCTCCTGCGATTCATCGACTCCACTTGGCGCACGCGACCGCGCGATCCTGCTGCTGATCGCACGCTTGGGGTTACGCGCTGGCGACGTCAGCGGCTTACAGTTTCGTCACCTGCTCTGGTCCGAGGGCATGTTAAAAGTGGCCGGGAAGAACCGCCACGAAGTCGAGTTGCCCCTGCCGCAAGAAGTCGGCGACGCGATTCTGCATTACCTGAAGACCGGGCGGCCCGCACTCAAAAGCGATTTCGTGTTCATTACCATCACTGCGCCGTTCGTTCCGATTACGCGCCAAGCGGTGGGACGCACTGTTGCACGCGCCATCGGCCGAACCGGCATCGACGCGCCGAACCGTGGCGCGCATTTGCTGCGCCACTCCGTGGCCACCGCCATGCTGCGCGAGGGCATGTCGCTGCCGGCGATCGGAGCTTTGCTGCGCCATCGCTCCGTCGAGACGACAATGGTGTACGCCAAGGTGGATGTCAATCTGCTAAAGGAGGTCGTTCAGCCATGGCCGGGAGTTCGGCCATGTTGAAGACTATCGACACCTATTTGAACGTGCGGCGCGCAGCAGGCTTCAAGCTGAAGTCGGCACAATATTACCTGTCCAGCTATGCGCGCTTCGCGCTCAGCGATACCCATGTGCGCGCCGACACGGCCATTCGCTGGGCGGAACAGGGGCGGTCGGAGGCATCACGCGCAGTTCGGCTTCAGGAGCTGGTTCGCTTCGCGCGGTTTGCCCACAGCGAGGATGAACGCCACGAGGTACCCTCGTCTGATGCATTCCGGCGTCGACGTCATCGGCGTTTACCCTACCTGTTCAGTGCGGCAGAGATCGAGCGCATCGTCGAGCAGGCTCAATGCCTCGGGCCGCGGGATTCCTTACGTCCGCACACCTACAGCACCCTATTTGGTTTGCTGGCTGCCACGGGTCTGCGGATTTCCGAAGCGTTGTCGCTGCGCCTTCGCGACATCACGCCAGACGGGTTGGTCATCCGCGAGACGAAATTCCGAAAGAGCCGCCTGGTGTGCCTGCACGCCAGCGTGGTGGACGCCATCGACCAATATCTGGCGCTGCGTGTGCTCGTCGCCGGTGCTGACGATCACCTGTTCATCTCGCATCGCGGCAAGCATCCACTGCACTATCCGATCGCCGGCGAGACCTTCAGAACGGTCCTGAAGGCGGCCGGAATCAGTCCGTCGCCCGGCCGGCCTCAACCGCGACTGCACGATTTGCGCCACACCTTCGCCGTCAATGCGCTGCAAGCATGTTCTGTGGCACGAGATCACGCCGATCAACACATGCTCGCGCTAAGCACCTACCTCGGCCATGCCCACGTCGCCGACACCTACTGGTATCTGGACAGCACGCCGCAACTGATGAGCGACATTGCTGGCGCTTGCGACGCGTACTTACAAGGAGATACGCCATGATCCCTATCGCCCCGCACATCACCGCCTATCTGCGTGAGAGGTTGCCACTGGAGCGCGGCGCCAGCCCGCATACTTGCGACAGCTACGCGTACACCTTCCGCTTGTTGTTCAACTACGCGGCATCGCGCTTCAATGTGACTCCGTCCAAGCTTTACCTGGAGCAGATCGACGCATCGTTGGTCATGGACTTCCTGGCAGACTTGGAGGCCACTCGCGGCAACGGTGCCAAGACACGTAACGCCCGCCTGGCAGCGATCAAATCGTTTTTACGCTACCTCGAGCACCGCGAGCCAGCCCTGCTGGAGCAAAGCCTGCGCATCCAGGCCATCCCGGCGAAGAAGACCGATACGGTACTCATTAGCTTCCTCAGCTCGGCGGAGATAGAGGCGGTATTGAATGCGCCCGACATAACCACCCGCATCGGCATTCGCGATCGCGCGATGTTGCACGTCGGCTTTGCCGCGGGCCTGCGCGTGTCGGAACTGACCGGTCTGCTGCTGTCCGGCGTGACATTGCAGCCCACACCGACGGTCTGTGTCATGGGCAAGGGCCGCAAGCAACGCGCCCTTCCGCTGTGGAAGCAGGCGGCGACCGACCTGCGTGCCTGGATGGCGGTACGCGGCGAGATGGCAACGCCCGAACTGTTTGTCAATGCGCAGGGTCAGCCCTTGACCCGTGCGGGATTCTCCTTTGTTCTGAAGCAGCACGTCCTGACGGCCACGCAGCAATGCCCATCTCTGAAGGACAAGCGCGTGTCACCTCACGTGCTTCGGCACACGTGCGCCATGGTGCTCTTTCGCGCAACCGGGGATCTGCGGAAGGTGTCACTGTGGCTCGGGCATGCGCAGATGCAGACGACAGAGATCTACTTGCGTGCCGATCCGATGGAGAAGATCGAGGCCATTGAGGGGATGACACCTCTGCGGCTCAAGCGAGGGCGGTTCAGCGTGCCGGATCAGTTGATTGCTTCGCTGCAGCGCAAGTGATTGCTCATCCCAAGCCGACCAGCGTGGCGGTCTACGAGACCGTCGCGCCGGTAACCGTCGACGGGAGTTTTCAGTTGAGCGCTTCGAGATCGACGAGGAACGACCCCGCAGGCAGGCAGTATTATGAGAAGCGAATCAGAGCGAAGTGGTCAGAGGAAACCCAGCGGAACGGTGCCGCCGTCGCCTTATCGTCAGCCTACTTCGCATAACAATGTTCTTTCCATAAGAACAGTTATGCTGAGCTCAGCATAACTGTTCAACTGCACCTCAAACCCCTTCTT
>JAGPES010000417.1 GCA_018057015.1 Pseudomonadales bacterium
GTGTGTAAGTGCAGTAATGCACTCAGCTAACCGGTACTAATTGCCCGTGAGGCTTGACCATATAACCTCAAGCAGTTTGGCCTTCGGGCCAGAAACTGCCGAAGGTTGACCGATGCAAATGTATGGAGTGATCCATCACGTTGATTGAACGCGACAAGCGTCGACTCAAAAGAATTTCCGGTTTCGCCTGGCGGCAATAGCGAGCGGGAACCACCCGATCCCATTTCGAACTCGGAAGTGAAAACGCTCTGCGCCGATGGTCGTGTGGCTCTTGCCATGCCAGAGTAGGTCACTGCCAGGCTTCTCATGCCAAGGCCCCGGTACGGAAACGTGCCGGGGCCTTGTTCTTTGGTGCCTCAGGCTGGCCAAGGCAGCGCCGATTGCCTATTCTCAGACGCTTACGCGTAAGCGCGCGCCGGCATAGCTCAGTGGTAGAGCAGCGGTTTTGTAAACCGTTGGTCGGGAGTTCAAGTCTCTCTGCCGGCACCACCTCCCGCAGGCCCGGCATCGTTGTGATGACCCGCGTACCGCACTGGAAGACTGGCCGGCGCACCTTCGAGCATGAGTGGCTGCTCGAATCCTTCGGAGCGCACGTCAGTTTCCACACGCGGCGGATGTTTGGCGGGCTGGCGGCTTATCTGTTCGACCGCCTGATGCTGGTGCTGGTGGAACCGACGCGCAGCGGCCGGTGGCAGTGGCACGGCGTGCTGATCTGTACGGATCACGCGCACCACGCGACGATCGTGGCTGAACATCCGCAGCTGGCGCCGCACGCCGTACTGAGGAAGTGGCTGTACCGTAAGCGTCCGGTGAGTACCGCATAGGTCCCGGTCTGCGATCAAGCGAGGATGCGTGTCCGGCACAAGCGGACACGGTGGACGTGTCCATTCGAGGTTCAGATGGGCACGTCGATTGCAGTGGGCAAGGCACCGCGGCGGATGCGCGCGGTGGAGGAGAAGGTCGCGATTGTGGCGCAGACGCTGGCGCCGGGAGTCTCGGTGGCGGCGGTCGCGCGCCAGCACGGGGTGAACGCCAACCTGTTGTTTGCTTGGCGGCGGCTGCACGAGCAAGGATTGCTCGAAGCGCACACCCGGTCGCCGCGCACGCCGCTGCTATCGGTCATCGAAGTCGCAACGCCACGGCGCTCCGTAACACGCCGAGCCCGACCGCCGCGCGCCGCACCCGCGGACGTGTGCGCGACGCTGGCGCCGGTCGCGGGATACATCGACATCGAGCGGCCGGACGGGGTCCGCGTTCGGATTCACGGTACGGTCGAGACCGGGGCTCTCGCCGCGGTGCTCGCGGCGCTGGCGCAGCGATGATCACGTTGCCGAGCGGCACCCGCATCTGGCTCGCCGCCGGGGCGACCGACATGCGCCGTGGCTTCGACGGGCTGGCGGCGCTCGTGCAGCTGCAGCTGAGCGAGGATCCGTTCTCGGGCCAGCTGTTCGTGTTCCGCGGTCGGCGCGGCGATCGGGTGAAGATCCTGTGGTGGGACGGTGACGGGCTGTGCCTGTTCGCGAAGCGCCTTGAGCGGGGTCGCTTCACTTGGCCGCAGGCGACGCAGGGCGCCGTGGCGCTGACGCGCGCGCAGCTCTCGATGCTGCTCGAGGGGATCGACTGGCGCCGTCCGCAGCGTAGCTTCGAGCGGCCACAGCTCGCGGGCTGAGCGATGCGGAAGTGCCGAGTTTTACGGCACTTGCGTGTGCATCGAGTGCGCATCGCTGGTAAAATGCACGCGTGCCACGCCACCCTGATCTGCCCGAGGATCTCGACAGCCTGAAGCGCCTGGTGCGCGAGCAGCAGGCGCTGTTGCTGTCGCGGGATCTCGAGATCGAGCAGCTGAAGTTGCAGCTGGCGAAGCTGCGACGAATGCAGTTCGGGCGCTCCTCGGAACAACTCGACGCGCAGATCGCCCAGTTGGAGCTCACGCTCGAAGAGCTCGAGGCGAGCGAAGCGACGCTGCCGATTTCCACCGTCGCAGCCGCCAAGACCGAACGCGCGAAGCCGGTCCGCCGGCCGCTGCCCGAGCACCTGCCGCGCGAGGAGCAGGTACATCGGCCGGCGTGCGACTGCCCGAGCTGCGGCGGTGAGATGCGGCCGCTCGGTGAGGACGTCAGCGAAGTGCTCGAGTACGTTCCGTCGCGCTTCAAGGTGATCCGCCACGTGCGTCCCAAGCTCGCCTGCGCGAGCTGTCAGACGATCGTGCAGATGTCGGCGCCGGCGCGCCCGATCGCCCGCGGCTTAGCCGGTCCCGGGCTGCTCGCCCACGTGCTGGTTGCCAAGTATGCCGATCACCTGCCGCTGTATCGGCAGAGCGAGATCTACGCCCGCGAAGGCGTCGATCTCGACCGCTCCACGCTCGCCGACTGGGTCGGTGGGACGAGCGCCTTGCTCGAGCCACTGGTCGAGGCTGTCGGCCGCCATGTGCTCAGCGCCAACAAGCTCCATGCCGACGACACGCCGGTGCCGGTACTCTGCCCGGGTCGCGGCACCACCAAGACCGGTCGACTGTGGACCTACGTGCGTGATGATCGACCGGCCGCCAGCACTGAGCCGCCGGCCGTGCTGTTTCGTTACTCTCCGGATCGCAAGGGCGAGCGACCGCGACGGCACCTGGCCTCCTTCAGCGGCGTGCTGCAGGCCGACGGCTATGCGGGATTCGATCGACTGTATGGCGAGACGGTCCAGGAAGCGGCCTGCTGGGCGCACGTGCGCCGCAAGTTCTACGACCTGCACGCGGCGCAGGCCTCGCCCTTGGCCGAGGCGGCGCTTGCCCGGATCGGCGAGCTCTACGCGATCGAAGCGGAGATCCGCGGCCGCGCGCCCGATGAACGCACCGCCGTGCGTCAGGCGCGCGCCGGCCCACTGCTGGAGAGTCTGCACGGCTGGATGCACGCCACGCTGGCGACCCTCTCGAAGAAGAGCGAACTGGCCGGCGCCATCAAGTACGCGTTGTCGCGCTGGGCGGCCCTGACCCGTTACCGCGACGACGGCTGCCTCGAGATCGACAACAATGCGGCGGAGCGGGCACTGCGTGCCTGCGCGCTCGGGCGCAAGAACTGGTTGTTCGCTGGTTCCGATGCCGGCGGCGAGCGCGCCGCCGCGATCTACACGCTGCTCGGCACCGCCAAGCTCAACGGCCTCGACCCGGAGGGCTACCTGCGCGATGTGCTCGAACGCATCGCCGAGCACCCGATCAACCGCATCGACGAGCTGCTGCCTTGGAACGTCGCTTCGAACAACCCCGTCGAAGCGCGGCTCGCGGCGTAATCAGGTCGTCAAGACGGCCCTCACCGGGCGCTTACGGTGCGGCTGCCGCCGTACAGCCAGATCTGATCGGTCAGGTTGGGGCCGCCGTAGGCGCCATAGCCAAAGCCGTCGGCCCCATGGCATTCGCCGCAGCCCTCGGCGTAGAGCTGCCGGCCGCGCC
>JAGPES010000418.1 GCA_018057015.1 Pseudomonadales bacterium
CGGCAATTGCGGCGTGCGTCATGGGCTCGACTGCGTGGGCGCCGACACCCTGGCGACGATGCTGCGCTGCGTCGCGCCTGGCGCGCACCTGCTGTGCTACGGCTCGCTCGGCGGCGACATGCTGAATTTCCCCGTGCGCGACCTGATGCTGCCGGGGGCGCGGCTCGAGGGATTCCTGCTGCCGCAGTGGATTGCCGGTCGCGGCCTGGCGGCGCGCCTGCACGCCGCGCGCACGGTGGGAAAGCTGATCGCCGACGGTACGCTGGCCTCCGAGGTTGGCACCATCTACCCGATGGCGGAGTACGCGGCGGCGCTGCGCGAGAGCATCAGGCCCGCGCGCGGCGGCAAGGTGCTGCTGCGCTTTTCGTAGGTCCGCGTGGGTCCGGCTTCAGCCGGACAATGTCCGGATAAATCCGGACCTACGGCGGATCTACGCCTTGCGCGGCGCGCGTTTCTTCGCGGGCTTTTTCGCCGGCTTGCCCGCCTTGATGTTGGCGCCCGGCACCTTGCCGAGGAAGTCCCACTTGCCCAGCTCCACGCCGTTGTGGCGCAGGATGTTGTAGGCGGTCGCGACGTGGAAGTACACGTTCGGCATCACCCAGCTCAGCAGGTAGTACTGGCCGGCGAACGATACCGCGCCCATGCGCATCTGCAGGTTCACCTCGCGTTGTTCGCTGCCCTCGAGCTGCGCCGGCTTGATGCTCTTCAGGAAGGCGATGGTCCTGGTGATGCGCTCCTGCAGTTCCGGGAAGCTCGATTCGGTATCGGGGAAGCTCGGGATCTCGACGCGCGCCAGGCGCGCGGCGCCGCCCTTCGCCATGTCGGTGGCGATCTGAACCTGGCGCGTCAGCGGGAACATGTCGGGGAACAGGCGGGCGTTAACGAGCACCGCCGGGTCGATGCCGCGCGCCCTGGCGTGATCGGCGCCTTTCTTCAGGATCGCCGACAGCGCCTTCAGGTTGTGGATCAGGACGGGAACCGACGCCTCGTACATGGACAGTGACATGGTGAACGCTCCGTTCGTGGGGGTTGCTGGCCGGACGCGGGGCATCTTATGCCCTGCGTCGCGCCGACGGGAAGCCCGGCATATACTCCGCGCTCGATCACGCGAAACGAACACGGAGAACGGCACATGCGCGGACTCGAGGACAAGGTTGTCGTGGTGGCAGGCGGCGGCGCCATAGGCTCCGCCACCGTGCACCGGCTGGCGGACGCCGGTGCGCGGGTGGTGGTGGGCGACCTGGACGGCGAGCACGCCGCGTCGCTCGCCGATAGCGTGCGCGAAGGCGGGGGGCAGTGCATCGGCATGGGCTTCGACATCGCGGACGAGGCCTCGGTGCGCGCGCTGGTCGATGCCGCCGTCGAGGAATACGGCGGCATCGACGCGATGCACGTCAACGCCGCCGACCTGCAGGTGGTCAACCAGGATTCCGATGTGCTGAACGAGCCGCTCGCGGTGTTCGACCAGACCATGCGCGTGTCGCTGCGCGGCCACTTCCTGTGCACGCGCGCGGCGTTGCCGGAACTGCTGCGCCGCGGAGGTGGTTCGATCGTCTATACCTCCTCGGTCGCCGCGGCGGTCGGCGAGCCGGTGCGTCCCGCGTATGCGATGGCCAAGGCCGGCATCGAGGCGTTGATGCGCCACGTGGCCTCGGGCTGGGGCAAGGATCGCATCCGCGCCAACGCCGTGGCGCCGGGCCTGGTGATCACGCCGGCCATGGCCACGGGCCTGCCCGAGGAGGCGCGCAAGCACGCGCTCAAGGTGGTGCGCAGCGCGCGGCTCGGCAAACCCGACGACATCGCCTCGATGGTGGCTTTCCTCGTTTCCGACGAGTCGGAGTGGATCAACGGCCAGGTGTACTCGGTCGACGGCGGCGTCCTGTTCCGGCTGTGAGCGGCGCCGCCATGAGCGAGCTGCTGGCGAGCATCGTCGCCGGCGTTCCTGCCGCTTTCGCCGACCCGCACGCCGACTGGCGCGCCGTGCGCGCGATGATGGCGCCGTTCCACGGCCAGCCCTGCAGCCCCGAACTCGCCATCGCGATCCGCGACTGCGGCGGGGTGGCGACGGGTTTCCACGCGTTCGACGGCCAGGAGCGCGGCGGGCGCATCGCGTTCCATTGCCACGGTGGCGCCTTCGTCTCCTGCCCGCTGCCGGTGTATCACTTCTACGGCGAGATGATCGCACGCGCACTTGGCATGCCGGTGGCCATGCCCGATTACCGGCTCGCCCCGGAACACCCCTTCCCGGCCGCGCACGAGGACTGTTTCAACGCCTACCGCGGGCTGCTCGAGAGCGGCGTCGATCCGGCGAGCATCTGCGTGCTCGGCGAATCCTGCGGCGGCGCGCTGGCGCTCGGCGCCCTGGTGCGCGCGCGCGAAGCGGGACTGCCGATGCCGGCCTGCTTCGTGTCGGTCACGGGCTGGTTCGACATGTCGGTGCCCGGCACGCCGCGCGGGCGCGATCCCTTCCTCACGCCGGAGTGGGTGCGCAACCGTGCGCGCGAATACACCGCCGGCGCGCTCGAGCTGGCCGATCCGCGCATCTCGCCGGCGCGCGCGGACCTGCGCGGCCTGCCGCCGCTGTACCTGCAGGTGGCCCAGTTCGACACCATGGCCGACGGCGCGCTGGCGCTGGCGGCGAATGCACTGCATGCGGGGGTGGAGGTCACGCTGGAATCGTGGCCCGGCATGATCCACGGCTGGCACGGACTGGCGAATGCCGGCGTGCCCGAGGCGGTGGCCGCGTGGGCCGCGATCCGCCGCTACGTGGATGCACGCGTGGGGGCGTAGGGCGTCGACGTCATACGGCGTGTCGCTCTCCCGGTCGATGTCCTTCCTCACCAGCCGCAAGGGCGGCGCAGCAGCGGCTGACCAGTCCGGTGCTGCCCATGCTCAGCGCTCCCCGCGCCGGATCAGGCGGAACACGCCGTAGGAGGGATCGGCCTCGCCGGGCTTGCCGATGTAGGAGCCCGCGATGATCGGGTTGTCCAGGTTCACGACAGAGGGGTCGTGCAGCGTGGCCCAGTCGGCCACCACGGCCTTGTGCAGGAACTTCCAGGTGCCGTCGCGTTTCTCGTACCTGTCGAAATAGCGCCCCCCGATCAGCAGGTCGAGCTTGTCGCCGTCTTCCTTCCTCACCTGGTGGAAGGCCAGCACGTAGATCTCGCCCTCGGCGTAGTCGCCCTCGACCTTGATGTGGGCGGTGGTCATGTTGTGGTGCAGGATCGCCATGCCTTCCTGAATCTTCGGCAGCGTGGCGATGAAGTCCTTCGCCAGCCCCTTGAAGAAGGAGCCGTGGTCGTCGGTGGCATCGTCGTGGTACAGCGCGGCCATCTTCACGTTGTCGTGGCGGTCGGCCGCGGTGAAGTAGGCCGCCAGCAGGTCCCGGATGGCCTGCTTGTCGATCAGTTCCTGCA
>JAGPES010000419.1 GCA_018057015.1 Pseudomonadales bacterium
GTGCTGACTTTCTTCCTCCTCTCCTGACCTGAAGGGATTGACCATGCCAAACCGCATCCTCACTACTCGTTTTGTCCAACGTGCCGCCGTCGCCCTGGGTGCCGCCGCGCTGCCCGCACTGACGTTCGCGCAAGGCCTGCCGCAGTTGGAAAACCCGACCCGCGGCGCCGGCAGCGGCATCATGGAAACGATCAGGAACTACGGCTACGACATCATCATGCTCGTGGCCCTGTTGGTGGTGGCGTCGATGTTCATTGGCGTGTGCTACCACGCCTACGGCACCTACGCGGAAATCCACACCGGCCGCAAGACCTGGGGCCAGTTCGGTCTCACGGTCGCCATCGGCGCCGTCCTGCTCGTGATCGGCATCTGGCTGCTCACCGAAGCCACCGGCATCCTGTAAGCGAGGACGGGCCATGTCCGAGCAACAGCATGTCCGTGCCGATGGGACGGTCACATTCCTTCCACACCGGCTCAACAGGCACCCGGTGGTCGTGCGCGGCCTCACCGCCGACGAGTTGTGGATTTGCTGCGGCCTGTCCGGCGCCGCCGGCCTGGTGGTCGGCGCGCCGCTGTCGTGGGTGTTCCGCACGATCGCTATCGCGCCAACCTTCGTCGTCCTGGGCGTGGCGCTGGGCGTGTTCATTGGCGGCGGCATCCTGCGCCGTCTCAAACGCGGGCGTCCCGACACCTGGCTGTACCGGCAGTTGCAATGGCGCATCGCCACGCGCCATCCGCTGATGGCCGGTTGGATGGGCGGCCATGTGCTGATCTCGCGCTCTGGCTTCTGGACTACCCGCAGGGGCACGCACGGGGGCGCGCGATGAGCCGCTTCAAGAACGAGATCACCCACCTGCAGGCGCACATCAAGACGCTGCGCCTCGGCGCGGGTGCGCTGGTCGTCGTCGCCCTGGTCATGGGCGGAGGCTGGTGGAGCGCTCCCCGCGACCTGACCATCCACGTTCCGCCTGACCTGCGCTCCGGCAGTACCCGCAAGTGGTGGGAAGTACCGCCTGAATCGGTCTATGCGTTCACGTTCTACGTGTTCCAGACGCTTAATCGCTGGCCGACGAATGGCGAAGAAGATTACCCGCGCAACCTCCACACGCTCTCGCCGTACCTCACCCCGTCCTGCCAGGCATTCCTCAAGGCGGACTACGACTACCGCCGCAGCACGGGCGAGCTGCGCCAGCGGGTGCGTGGCATCTACGAAATTCCCGGTCGCAGCTATGGCGACAACCCCACGGCGCGCGTGCGTGTGATCTCCGACCGCGACTGGGTGGTGACGCTGGACATCAGCGCCGACGAGTACTACGGCGCCGAGCAGGTCAAGCGCGCCCTGGTGCGCTACCCCGTGAAGGTCGCGCGGGTGGATGTCGATCCCGCCCGCAACCCGTTCGGCCTGGTACTCGACTGCTACGAGGGCACGCCCCAGCGCATCAGCACCCCGGAGCCGACGCGCCCGGTGCCTGGTGGCCTGACGCCGCAAGCGCCTCAAGGAGGTAATTCCCCATGAAGCCCATGAAGCATCCTGTACTCGCGCTGCTTGGGCTGCTGGCCGTGGCCGCCGCAGTGGTCGTGTCCCCCGCTGTCCAGGCGGTGGAGATCCTGCGGTGGGAGCGCATGCCGCTGGCAGTGCCGTTGAAGGTCGGCCAGGAGCGCATCGTGTTCATCGACCGAAACGTCCGCGTGGGCGTTCCCGCAGGCGTCGGTGAGCGCTTGCGCGTGCAGAGCGCGGGCGGCGCGGTGTACCTGCGCGCCAGCGAGCCGATCGAGCCTACACGGCTGCAATTGCAGGACGCCGACACCGGCGCGCTGATCCTGCTCGACATTGCGGCGGAGCCGCCCAAGGACGGCGAAGCCGAGCTGGAACCGGTACGCATCGTCGAGGGCAACAGCACACCGGCACGGTATGGCGATCAGCCTGACGGTGCCGATGCGCCCCAGGCGCGCGCCCAGGATCAGGCGGGTACCCGGACGGCGCGGCGCGAAACGCCAATCCCCGTCGTGCTGACACGTTTTGCTGCGCAGAACCTCTACGCGCCGCTGCGCACTGTGGAACCCTTGCCAGGCGTTATGCGGGTCAACCTGCGCAGCGACCTCGACCTCGGCACGCTGATGCCGACCTTGCCGGCACGCGCGGTCGCACTCGCCTCGTGGCGCCTGGAAGACCAGTGGGTCACTGCCGTGCGCCTGACCAACACCAGCGCCGGCTGGGCCACGCTCGACCCGCGCGTGCTGCAAGGCGATTTCCTCACCGCCACCTTCCAGCACGAGGCGCTTGGCCCGCGCGGAACCCCCGAGGACACCACCGTCCTGTACCTGGTGACGCGCGGGAACGGCCTCGCGCAATCGCTGCTGCCGACGATCCATCGCTTCGACCCCGCTGTGCATCTCCCGCAGCCCAAAGCAGCAGCCAGCGACGACAGGGAGGCCCGCCATGCGCAGTAACGGACTCCTGAAGTGGCTGCTGATCCCCGTGGCCCTGCTGGTGCTGTTCGTCGCCATCCGGCTGTTTTCCGGTGGCGGTGCGTCGGCACCGCCTGTCGCGGATGGCGGCGGCAGGCTTACGCCGGAAGAAATGAAGGCGCTGGGCATCGAGGGTGACACCCCGCGCGACACCGTGGCGACGCTGGTTGCCCAGGTGAAGCAGTTGCGCACCGAGCTTCAGACCGCGCTGTCCGACAACAGGTCGCAGCGTGAGGAGAACCAGCGACTGCGCCAGCGCGAGAACGCCATCGACCAACGCATCAGTTCCGCCCTCGAATCCGAGCGCTCCAACCTGCGCCGCGACCAACAGCAGGCGGCCAGCGCGCGCCAGCAGACCGAGGGGCTGCTCGCTGACCTGCAGCAGCGCCTGGACAGCATCGGCGGGCGTGGCGGCGGCCATGCCGATTTGCCGGTGGGGCTGGGCCTGCGTGACGGCGACGAGGCCGGCATGGAAGGCGGTATGCGCTGGGTGGAGCCGGATGACGCGAAACAAAGCGACGGGCGTGGCAGGTCGAATGGCGGCATAAGCTTCCCCACCAGCTTCGGTTCCGCACAGAGCACGCTGGAAACCACAGCGCAAACCGTGGCGAACGCGGGCGCACGCGCGGCAGGCGTCAAGAGCCCGACGCCCGTCTATACCGTGCCGACCAACTCGACGCTGATGGGGTCGGTGGCGATGACGGCGCTGATTGGCCGCGTGCCGATCGACGGCACGGTGAACGATCCATACCCCTTCAAGGTCTTGGTCGGGCCTGACAATTTGACCGCGAACGGCATCGACATTCCCGATGTGGCCGGAGCCGTGTTCTCCGGCACCGCATCGGGCGACTGGACGCTCTCGTGCGTGCGCGGCCAGGTGCGCAGCATCACCTTCGTGTTCCATGACGGGACCATCCGCACCATTCCCGAGGATCGCGAGGGCAACC
>JAGPES010000420.1 GCA_018057015.1 Pseudomonadales bacterium
CACCTCCATCGTTGCGCTCGAGGCAGCCAGCGGCAAGCCGCTGTGGCACTTCCAGACCGTGCACCACGACGTGTGGGACTACGACGTCGCCGCGCAGCCCGTGCTCTTCGAGCAGACAAGCGGCAAGGCCGGCGTGATCACGACCACCAAGGTGGGACACGTGTTCCTGCTCGATCGCGAGAGCGGCAAGCCACTGTTCCCGGTCGAGGAGCGAGCGGTGCCGCAGTCATCGGTCCCGGGCGAGCACACGGCAGCGACGCAGCCTTTCCCCACGCTGCCGCGTCCGCTGCACCCGCACGATCTCGCTGAGGACGATATCTGGGGTCTCACGCCGATCGATCGCAAGGCCTGTCGCGAAAAGTTCCGCAAGCTCCGCTACGCCGGCATCTTCACCCCGCCGGGCCTCGACACCACGCTGGCCTATCCGGGCCTCGGCGGCGGCATGAACTGGGGGTCGGCCTCGGTGAATCCGGCCACGAACGTGATGATCGTGAACTCGATGCGCGTGCCCTACACGGTGCAGTTGCGCCCGCGCGCCGATGCCGCGGATCTCGAGGGCAACGACCAGGTCGGCGCCAACCCGCAGGAGGGCACGCCGTACATCGTGATCCGCGGCGCCTATCTCTCGCCCTGGGGTACGCCGTGCATCGCACCGCCGTGGGGCCTGCTCACCGCGATCGACCTCGACAGCGGCGAGGTGTTGTGGGAGCGCACGCTCGGCAACCTGAACAACCTTGCGCCGCTCGGCCTTGGCCGCTTCTTCGAGTGGGGCGGACCGAACACGGGCGGTTCCATCCAGACTGCGAGCGGACTGGTGTTCATCGGTGCGACGCTGGACGGCCACTTTCGCGCCTTCGACAGCGCCACTGGCGAGGAGCTGTGGCATCACGAGCTGCCCGCGCCGGCGCAGGCCACGCCGATGACGTATCGCGTGTCCGCAACGGGACGGCAATTCGTGGTGATCGCCGCCGGCGGCCACGGGCCGCTCGCCTACGCCGCGAAGGGGCCGGAGAAGCTCGGCACCCTGCTCGGTGATACGGTGGTGGCCTTTGCGCTGCCCGAGTGATCGGCGACGCAGGCCGACGGTGCTGCGCAGTGCGGGCTTGCGACAGGGCATGGCTGCCGCAGACACGCCGTGAATACATCCATGTAGGCTCGGGTGTCGCCGTCCAGGCGACACACGGTCTGCCGCAGCCATGCCCTGCCGCAAGCCCTGGGCTGCGGCGCCACCGTGCAGCAGTCCATCACCCGTTCAAAGCAGAGTGATCAGATACATGAGCGATCCGAGCAACGACAACTGGGACCACAGCGCGGATATCGTCGTCGTCGGCTCCGGGGCGGGCGCGCTCACGGCGGCACTGGTCGCCGCCATCGACGGCGCCAGCGTGCTGATCGTGGAGAAAGGGGAGCACTACGGCGGCACCTCGGCGACCTCCGGCGGCGGCCTGTGGATCCCGGACAACCACCTGATGCGCGCGGCCGGCATGCAGGACAGCGTCGAGGAGGCGATGCAGTACCTGCTGGCGCTCACCGGGGAGGATGTTGCGCCCGAGGTGGTGCGCGCCTTCGTCGAGCAGGGGCCCGCGATGCTGCGCTTCCTCGAGGAGCAGACGCACGTGCGCTACGAATCGATGCTGCACTACGCCGACTACTATCAGGAGCTCGCCGGTGCGAAGCCGGGAGGGCGCTCGATCGATCCGCTGCCCTACGACGGGCGCCTGCTCGGCGAGGAATTCCTGCGCATGCAGCCCTCGCACGTGCAGACCACGGTGATGGGGCTGATGGGCTACACCAACCTGGAGGGCGCGGTGCTGCTCAGCAAGGCGCCGGGCTGGTTCAAGGTCGTCGCGGGGCTGGCGCTGCGCTATTTCAGCGATTTCCCGTGGCGGCTGCGCTCGCGGCGCTCGCGGCGCCTCACGATGGGCAACGCGCTGATAGGGCGGCTGCGCCACTCGTTGCTGGAACGCGGGGTGTCGCTGTGGCTGGAGACGCCGGTCACGGAGCTGGTGCGTGAGGATGGCCGCGTGATCGGCGTGGTCGCCACGCGCGCGGGCAAGTCCTGCCGCATCCGCGCGCTGAAGGGCGTGATCATCGGCGCCGGCGGCTTCGAGTACAGCCAGCCCATGCGCGAGCGCTACCTGCCGGGGCCGACGCGCGCCGCATGGTCGGCCGCGAGCCCGCGCAACACCGGTGACCTGATCCAGGCGGCCGGGCGCGTGGGTGCGGCGCTGCACCTGATGGACGAGGCGTGGTGGGGCCCGACGATCGTGATGGAAGGGGAGGACCGCGCGCGGATGCTGTTCACCGAGCGCTCTATGCCGGGCTGCATCATGGTGAACCGGCGGGGCCAGCGCTTCGTGAACGAGTCGGTGGCCTACACGACGGCGGTGCAGGCGATGTACCGCCCCGACGCCCGCGGCAACGCGAACCTGCCGGCCTTCGCGATCTTCGACGCACGCTACCGGCGCAACTATCCGTTCGGCCCGCTGTTGCCCGCGGGCATGTACCTCGACTGGCTGCAGCCAGCGCGCGTGCGCCAGCGCTTCCTGAAGCGGGCCGACACGATCGACGCGCTCGCCGCGCAGCTCGGCGTGAACGGCGCCGGGCTCGCCGCCACGGTGACGCGCTTCAACGAATTCGCGAGAAGCGGCGTGGATGCCGATTTCCATCGCGGCGAGAACAGCTACGACCTGCTCTACGGCGACGTGCGGCTGGGGCCGAATCCCTGCCTCGCGCCGATCGCTGAGCGCCCGTTCTACGGGGTCGAGATCTTCCCCGGCGACATCGGCACCAAGGGCGGGCTGCTGACGAACGCGCGCGCACAGGTGCTGGACACCGCCGGCGCGCCGATACCCGGCATGTACGCGATCGGCAACAGCAGTGCCTCGCCGATGGGACGCTACTACCCGGGCGCCGGCGCCACGCTCGGTCCGGCGATGACCTTCGCGTTCATCGCCGCGCGAGACGCGCTGGGGATCTAGGTCGGGGTTGCAGGTCGGGCTTTGGCCCGACAAGGGTCCGGCGCAGCCGAACCCGCCGCATCGGGGCAAGGCACCAGTCGGAGAATAAATGCCGCCCCACAGAACCTCGGCACCTGTGGGTCGCCATTCATGGCGACAGCAGCATCCGTGCAGGCACCAGCCGTCGTGAATGCCGACCCACACGCGCGGCGGGCTATACTTCGCGGCCTTCACCTCGCCGCGAGCCCCGCATGCACAGCCAGCGCTGCTACACCCTGTCCCTGTCGTGTCCCGACCGTGTCGGCATCGTCGCGCGCGTCGCCGGTTTCTTCGCCGCTCACCAGGGCTGGATCCTCGAGTCCAGCCAGCACGCCGACGTGCAGAGCGAGCGCTATTTCATGCGCCTCGAGGTGCGCGCCGATTCGCTGCCGTTCCATCTCGCGGAGCTG
>JAGPES010000421.1 GCA_018057015.1 Pseudomonadales bacterium
GAATGCCTCGTCCCGCGCGGCCACCGCACGCCCGCGTCCCCATAGTTCAATGGATAGAACGGGGTCCTCCTAAGACTCAGATGCAGGTTCGATTCCTGCTGGGGGCACCAATTCCCGCCAGGTACCCGGCCTCCCTGCGTTCCAGCCCGAGCTTGCGGCGCAGCCGGTTTTTTGTGGCTGCAATAATTACAGTCGGCAGCTTCGGGCAATGCGCGCGGGACAGGGTTTTTTATAATCGGTCGATCGCACCCCCCGGGCGTCGGCCGCCCACTCCGGTATGAACGAAGCAGTCAAAGACGGCACCCAGAACGTCATCGATGGCAAACCCGTGATCTATTACGACGGGTACTGGATCCGCTACTACGCCCCGCCGGAAAACACGCTTCCCGAAAAGAAGCTGCTCATCGACCAGATGACCAAGCGCGCCTTCCACCATACCGAGGAAGGCATCAATACCCCCGGGCGCAAGCTCGGCCGCGCGCGCGAGGCCTGGCAGACCGAGACCGACCCGGCGCGCAAGCGCGTCAATGCCGCGATGCTCGCCGGTGCATTGTTCAACCGCGCCACCGACCTGTTCACCACGATCGTGGAGCTCGGCCAGATGGGCGTGGAGATCAGCATGGACAACGAGCTGATGAAGCAGTGCGGCGAATGCTTCAAGGAAGCGCTCGATCTGGGCAAGTACGTCAAGCACTACAGCGGCGAGGAAGGCATCGACGAGCTGTGGGGCGAGCCCTTCAAGGCGTTCACGCTGCCGATCGCGACGGTCTACGAGAGCCGCTACATGAAGGTCGCGCGCGCGATGCGCGACATCGACGGGCTCGCCGAGAAGATGGAAATGGTGTTCGCGCCATTGCCGGGCTTCGCGAACATCGGCGAGCGCATCCGCGAGCTCGCCGCAGCGGCCAAGCTCGAGGCCGAAACCATGAAGAGCGATCCGGTGATATTCCGCGTATGGCCCCGCTTCGTGGCCGCCTGCGAAGCGGTGGTCGACTTCCGCCCGGTGCTGCCCCAGCCGGCCAGCGAGCGCGCGGTGCGCGAGAGCGAGGAAGCCCTGCGCATCCTCTGCGACGGCAGGCGCGTGATCGAGTACCTTGCCGGGGCGCGCGTCCCGATGCCAAAGACCACCGCTGCCTACCATCGGCGCTGTGACGCCTTCCTCGAGTCCGTCAGGGCGCCGTGAGGCAGCTGGGCGTCCTCGACGCCGCCTTCGTCAACCTCGAACTGCCCGCGACACCGCAGCACGTCGGCGGGCTCGGGATCTACGACCCCTCGACCGCGCCCGGCGGATTCGTGCGCTTCAAGTCCGTGATCGTCGGTTTCGAGCGCCGCCTGCGGCGCATGCCGCAGTTCCGCGCGCGATTGCAGCAGGTGCCGGGCGGCATCGACCGTCCGTACTGGATCATCGACGAGGACTTCGACCTGGAGTTCCACGTGCGCCACATCGCGCTGCCCGCGCCCGGGGACTGGCGCCAGCTGTGCATCCAGGTGGCGCGGCTGCACGCCAGGGCGCTGGATTTCAGCCGCCCGCTGTGGGAGGCCTGGATCATCGAAGGCCTGGACAAGGTGCCGGGCCTGCCGCGCGGCAGCTTCGCGATCTACGGCAAGCTGCACCACGCGCTGTTCGACGGCGCCGGCGGCCAGGTCTTCGTCGATGCGCTGCACGACCTCGCGCCGGTGCCCGCGGACGACGCGCCCGCCTCCGCGCAGGATCGCCTCTACGCCGACGAAGCGCTGGGCGAGGTGCAGATGCTGAGACGCGCGGCGATGAACCAGCTGGTCAACGGCATCGACATGGCTCAGGGGGTGCTGCGAGCCGGCGGCGAGATAGTGCGCATGCTGCTCGGGCAGGGCGAGGACCGCGGCAAGGCGCTGCTGGCCCGCGCCCCGCGCACGCGCTTCAACGAACCGGTCGGACCGCACCGCAGCTTCGAGGGGGCCAGCTTCGCGCTCGCGGATTTCCGCGCGCTGAGGAATGCGTCCGGCGCCAGGCTGAACGCGCTGGCGCTCACCGTGATCGGCGGCGCGCTGCGGCGCTACCTCGGCGCGTGCGCCGAACTGCCCGAGCGCGCGCTGAACGCCGCGATCCCCCTGGACCTGCGCCCGCGGCGCGCCGATTCGGGCGACACCAACCAGGTCGGCGCGATGTACCTTTCGCTGCACACCGAACTGGCGGACCCGCTGCAGCGCCTGGCGGCGGTGCGTCGCGAAGCCGACCGGGCGCGCGAGAGCGGCGCGCGCAATCCCCTCGTCGACACCATGAAGCTCGCCGGCGTGCTGCCGCCCGTGGTGGTCAGGGCGGCCAGCGATTTCTACGCCGCGCACGGTCTCACGCGGCGGATGCCGCTGGTGACCAGCACCGTGGTCGCGAACGCCGCCGGGCCCGAGATACCGCTGTATTGCGCCGGTGCACGCCTGGTGCGCTACCACGGGCTGGGCCCGCTGTCGCCGGGGATGGGGATCTACCACACGGTGTTCAGCTGCAACGACACGCTGACGATCTCGGTGGTCGCGGATCGCGAGCGCATGCCCGACCCCGCGTTCTACCGCGAGTGCCTGGAAGAGTCCTTCGCCGAGCTGCGCGACGCCCTGTAGCTCGGCATTCGCGGTGGATCGGCATTCCTGCCGGCAGGTGCCTTACCGCATGCCGCTGTCGCCATGAATGGCGACCCACAGGTGCCGCGCCGATGCGGGTCGGCATTCGTGCCGACAGGTGCCTTGCCGCATGCCGCTGTCGCCATGAATGGCGACCCACAGGTGCCGCGCCGATGCGGGTCGGCATTCATGCCGACAGGGGGTGTGCCGCGGATAGTCGGCGGGTTCGGCGGCGCCGAACCCTTGTCGGGCTGAAGCCCGACCCACACAGGCCCGACCCACACAGGCCCGACCCACACAGGCCCGACCCACACAGGCCCGACCCACACAGGCCCGACCCACGCAGGCCCGACCCACACAGGCCAGGCCTACGGACCGCGCGCGACCGGGGCCCCGGGCCGCGCGCACCAGTCGCTCCAGCTGCCGGGATAGAGCCGCGCGCCGCCGATGCCGGCGAGTTCCAGCGACAACAGGTTCACGCAGGCCGTGATGCCGGAGCCGCAATACACCACCAGCTCCTGCGCATCCAGGCCGCGCCAGCGCTGCGCCTGCGCCGCCGGATCGAGGAAACAGCCGTCCGCCTCGCGCGTGGCACCGACCCAGGGGCGGTTCAGCGCGCCGGGCACGTGGCCGGCCACCGGATCGATGGGCCCCTCCAGGCCGGCAAAGCGCCGCGGCTCGCGCGCATCGACCAGCGCCAGCGTGCCGGCGGCGACGCGCGGCGCCAGCGCCTCGTAGTCGATGCGCATCGCGGCGTGCGGGCGCGGCTCGAAATCGCCCGCTGGCGGCGCCGGGATCGCGCCATCCAGCGGC
>JAGPES010000422.1 GCA_018057015.1 Pseudomonadales bacterium
GGCGCGACGATCCGGGGAACCTGAGCGGCACTTGTCACGGCGAGTCCGCCCCCCCAGGGGCGACGACCGCTGACGCCTGGCGGATCTTACCAAGATTTGGCGGCAATTCCTCGCGCGAAAAATCCCGCTTTCGCCGCGCGGCAATTGGCGCGCGGCGCGAGCGGGGAGCCGGGAGGTGCTGCGCTGCGCTACCATCGCGCAGCAAACGGGTGCCGGAAGTGGCGGGGCGTCGGCGATGCGGGGCGTGATACTGGATGCGGCGAGCCTGGGCGAGGACGTGGATCTTGCTCCCGTGCTGGCGCTGCCGGGCGAGTGGGTTTGCCACGGGACCACGCCCGCGGCAGCGGTCGCGCCGCGGATCCGCGATGCCGAGGTGGTGCTCAGCAACAAGGTGCCGCTGGTGGCCGGGTCGCTGGCCGCCGCGCGGCGCCTGCGCCTGGTGGTGGTGATGGCCACCGGCACCAACAACGTGGATCTTTCGACCGCCACGCAGCAGGGAGTGGCGGTTTGCAACGTGCGTGCCTATGCCAGCGCCTCGGTGGCCCAGCACACCATGCTGCTCCTGCTCGCGCTGGCGCGAAACCTGCTGCCAGCCGAGCGCGCGGCCCGCGACGGCAGCTGGAGCCGCAGCCCGTTCTTCTGGGTGCCGGGTCACCCGATGATCGAACTCGGGAACCGTCGCCTCGGCATCGTGGGCCATGGCGAGTTGGGACGCGAGGTGGCGCGGCTGGCGCGCGCATTCGGCATGCAGGTGGCGATCGCGGCGCTGCCGGGACGCCGCTACGCGGATGCGGAGGGTTGCCCGCGCATGGCCTTCGACGAGATGCTGCCCTGGGCGGACGTCATCAGCCTGCATTGCCCCCTCAGCGCGACCACCCGGGGCCTGATCGGCGCGCCGGAACTCGCGCGCATGCGCTCCACGGCGATTCTGATCAATACCGCGCGCGGCGGCATCGTCGACGAACAGGCGCTGCTGCAGGCGCTGCGCGCCGGCCGCCTCGGCGGTGCGGCCCTCGACACCCTGGAATGCGAGCCTCCGCCCGCCGATTCGCCGCTGCTCGAGGCCGGGTTGCCCAACCTGATCGTCACGCCGCACGTCGCCTGGGCGAGCCGCGAGGCGCGCCAGCGTCTCGTCGACCAGCTCGGCGAGATCCTGCGCGAGTTCCGTGCCGGGCGATTCATGAATCGGGTCAACTGAATTCGAGCTTGGGCCGCATCTCAGTGCGCGTGGCTGTACCTGCTCGGATGCAGAGCGTTTGAATTGCAGCCGCGTGTGCGGCTCTGAGTTGGAACCCTTGGAGCGCCGATCGCGCGTGTTGCCAGCTGACGGCGCCCGAGGCCTTGCCGGCGCCGCGGACACGCCGTGAATACATCCCTGTAGGCTACCTGTCGCCGTCCTGGCGACAGAGTGTCCGCCGCACCAGCAAGGCCTCGAGCGCCTCGCCGTGGTGGCCCCCCGGGATCAACTTGATCGTCTTAGTTTCGCGAATCAGCACCGCGTCAGCCGAGCGGCTGTGCTGGCCGCCCATGTTGTGAGGGGGCGTGCGCCGCAGGGATGCGGCGCTCGAGCCTACATGGACGTATTCACGGCGTCCCCCGCACGGCATGGGCGGGCAGCGCAGCCTGCGACGTTCCGCGCCTGCATTGTTGCAATGCACGGCGCTGTGCGGTTGTGCAGCTCAACCCACGCGTCGCGAAGACTTCGGTCTGGCCGAACCCGCGCAGGTTCAGGAAACCGCCTGCAGGCTCTCCAGCTGCGCCAGCAGGGTGTCGCGCTGGGCGCTGATCTCGGCGAGGCGCGCGCGCTCCCTGGCCACGACCTCGGCGGGGGCCTTGGCGGTGAAGCCGGGGTTGTCGAGCCTGGCAGCCAGGCGCTCGGTTTCCTTGCCGAGCTTGTCGGCCTCGCGCGCGAGGCGGCCGCGCTCGGCCGCGACGTCGATCAGGCCCGCGAGCGGCACCAGCAGTTCCAGCTGTCCGACGACCTGCGCGGCCGCCGGCGGCGCGTCGGTGCCCTCCAGCCAGCAGCTGCTCTCGAGCTTTGCCAGCGCGTGCAGCAGCTCGCGGTGTTCGGTCATGCGCCGGCGATCCTCGTCGGTGCCGTTGCGCGCGAGCAGCGGCAGCTGGCGGCCGGGCGCGATGTTGAGCTCGCCGCGGATGTTGCGCACCGCCACGATGGCCTGCTTCAGCCACTCGATGTCGGCGCTCGCGGCCGCGTCCAGCAACGCGGACTCGGGCTGCGGATAGGGAGCCAGCATGATGGTCGCGCCGGTGCGCCCCGCAAGCGGCGCCACGCGTTGCCAGATCTCCTCCGTGATGAACGGGATGAAGGGGTGCGCGAGCCGCAGCACGGTCTCGAGCACGCCCAGCAGCGTGCGTCGCGTGCCACGCGCCTGGCGCGGGTCGCTGCCCGCGCCGAGCAGCGGCTTGCTGAGCTCGAGGTACCAGTCGCAGTAGTCGTTCCACAGGAACTCGTAGAGCGCCTGCGAGGCGAGGTCGAAGCGAAAGCCCGCGAGCGCGCGTTCGATCTCGCCGATGGTCTGCTGCAGGCGCGAGAGGATCCAGCGCTCGGGCAGGGCCAGCGCGAAGTCGGCACCGGGCTCGGTGGCGCAGTCCTTGCCCTCGGTGTTCATCAGCACGAAGCGCGCGGCGTTCCACAGCTTGTTGCAGAAGTTGCGATAGCCCTCGAGGCGTCCCATGTCGAACTTGATGTCGCGGCCGGTGGAGGCCAGCGCGCACAGCGTGAAGCGCAGCGCGTCGGTGCCGTGGGCGCGGATGCCCTCGGGGTATTCGCGGCGCGTGGCCCTGGCGATCTTCTCGGCCAGCTGCGGCTGCATCATGCCCGAGGTGCGCTTGGCGACCAGCTCCTCGATGCCGATGCCGTCGATCAGGTCGAGCGGGTCGATCACGTTGCCCTTGGACTTCGACATCTTCTGGCCGTGCTCGTCGCGGATCAGCCCGGTCACGTAGACCTTGCGAAACGGCACATCGTCCATGAACTTCAGGGTCATCATGACCATGCGCGCGACCCAGAAGAAGATGATGTCGAAACCGGTCACCAGCACGTCGGTGGGGTGGAAGGTGCGCAACTCCCCGGTGTCGCGCGGCCAGCCCAGCGTCGAGAAGGTCCACAGCGCCGAGGAAAACCAGGTGTCCAGCACGTCCTCGTCCTGGCGCAGCGGCGTGTCGCCGAGATCGTGCACGGCGCGGACTTCCTCCTCGCTGCGCCCGACGTAGACGTTGCCGGCCTCGTCGTACCACGCCGGAATCTGGTGGCCCCACCAGAGCTGGCGCGAGATGCACCAGTCCTGGATGTCGCGCATCCACGCGAAATAGGTGTTCTCCCACTGCCTGGGCACGAATTCGATGCGCCCGTCCTCCACGGCGCGGATCGCCGGTTCCGCGAGCGCC
>JAGPES010000423.1 GCA_018057015.1 Pseudomonadales bacterium
TCAGGTCGTCGAGCAGCCGGGACATCTGCTCGTAGAAGCGCGGGTCCGTGAGCTGTTCGCGGATGATCGTCTTGCGTACGTTGTTGATGATCCCTTCCGCGATGGCGTTCTGCGACAGATTGCCCTTCGCATTGAGCTTGCGCGCGATGGCGTCGTGAATGCCGGTCTGGATGATGAACTCGGTCAACGACAGCGCGCCCAGCTCGCCCAGCGGGTCTGCGGGATCCGCCTGGATGTAGGTATTGATGAGGTGGCGCATGTCCGCCTCGTAGGGCTTGATGTCCAGCTCCTCGCCGGCGTGGCGCTTGATGGCGGCGCGGATCTCGGTGAACAGTTCCACCTCTTTGCGCAGCGCTGCCGCCTCGGCATCCGGATAGCCGGCGTCATCCAGGTTCTGCGCTATCGCGGCAAAGGCACGCGTGAAGGTGGCCACGGACTTGTAGAACGCGACCCGCAGCGCCTCGGTCTCTGCCAGGGCCTCGGGTTCGGCGGCGTTTCCGCAGAAATAGTGCAGGTACTGCTCCACCTCGCGCGGCAGCGCGACCGGCTCGCACAGGTAGCGCAGCGCCTCGCGGGCCTCGTCGAGCTGCCTTCTGCCCTCGGCGAGCCAGTTCTGCAGGTGGACGTTGTTTTCGGCGGCGCTGCCTTCGTCGATGTCGAGCTCGTCGGAGCTGTAGACCGCGATGGCCTGCTGCACGTCGCCGAAGAGCTCCTTGAAGTCGACGATGTGGCCGTAGTCCTTGTCGTCGCCGTCGAGGCGGTTGGTGCGGCAGATGGCCTGGAACAGGTTGTGGTCGCGCAGCTCGTTGTCGAGGTAGATATACGTGCAGCTCGGCGCGTCGAAGCCCGTCAGCAGCTTGCTCACCACGACCAGCAGCTTCAGGTTCGCCGGCTCCTCGATGAAGCGCCGCTTGGCCTCGTCCTCGTACTGCTTCGTGGTCTGGCCCTGCTTCAGGACGTACCGGGTGTAGGTGTCGAACTTGTAGCGCTCGTCACTGTTGGCCGGTTCGCGCGAGATCGCGTTGTGGTTCGGCTCGTAGGACGTGACGATCCCGCAGTACGGGCCAAAGCCGGTGTTCTGGAACAGGCGGTAGTAATGGCAGGCGTCGTAGATCGAGGCCGCCACCAGGATCGCGGTGCCGCGGTCGTTGTTCAGTCGCGGCTTCAGCGCGAAGTCCTGGATGATGCTGGCGATGATGCGCTGCTTGCGCTCGCCGGCGCTCATCAGCTCTTCCATGGTGGCCCAGCGCTTGCGCACGATGGCCTTCTGGTAGTTGTTGAGCGCCCTAGTCTTCTGCTCGAACCACGCATCGATGGCCGCGCGCGACGTGAGGCGCTGCGGCACGTCGCGGGCTTCGTACTTCAGGTCCAGCACCACCTTGTCGGCCACGGCCTGGTGGAACCTGTAGGTGTGGATGTAGGTGCCGAAGACGTCGCGCGTCATCGGCTTGTCCTTGCGCAGCAGCGGCGTGCCGGTGAAGCCGACGAACAGGGCGCCCTCCAGCCAGCGCTTCATCTGCCGGTTCATGTCGCCGCCCTGGGTGCGGTGGCACTCGTCCACGAACACGTGGAAGCGCCCCTGCACGGGCGGCGGCGGGCCGTTCAGGTCCGCGGCGTCGAACTTGTGGATCAGCGCGCACAGCAGCCGCGGCGCCGCCGTCCCGAGCTTCTGCACGAACTGGGCGCGCGAGGTGATGCGCGGGGAGGGTGCGTCCTGCCCGATCACCCCGGCGTTCTTCATCACGCCCTCGATCTGCTTGTCGAGCTCGTCGCGGTCCGTGACGATCAGGATGCGCGCCTCGGCGTCGTGCTCCAGCAACCACTTGGCGATCAGCACCATCAGGATGCTCTTGCCGCTGCCCTGCGTGTGCCAGATCACGCCGCCCTCGCGCCGCGCGATGCGCGCCTGCGCGGCCTTCACGCCGAAGAACTGGTGCTGGCGCGGCACCTTCTTGTGGCCGGCGTCGAAGATCACGAAGTTGCGCACCAGGTCCAGCAGCCGCGACTTGTTGCAGAGCTGCGCCAGCGGGCGGTCGAGCAGGGCGCCGGCGGCAGGTGCTGCCTCCGGAGCGGCGGCCTCGTCCTTCCATTGCACGAAGAACTGCTCCGGCGTGCCGCTGGTGCCGTAGCGCAGGCCCTGCGCATCGCTGCCTGCCAGCACCAGCTGCACGGTGCTGAAGAAGCCCTTGTTGAAGATCTCTTCCTGGTTGGAGATTAGCTGCCGGATTCCGTCGGCCACTTCCACGGAACTGCGCTTCAGCTCGATCACCGCGACCGCGATGCCGTTCAGGTACAGCACCAGGTCCGGGCGGCGTTCGTAACCACCCTTGAGCGTCACTTCCTCGGCCAGCGCGAAGTCGTTGCGCTGCGGCTGCTCCCAGTCCACCAGATGCACTGTCTCATGGGCCTGCCCGGCGTCGGGCGTCAGCTCGCCGCGCAGCAGTGCCGTCTCGATGGAGCGGTTGTTCTCGCGCTTGCTCCAGTCCCCGAGGTAGCGATAGCCCAGCGCGTCCGGGCGCGCCGCGTCCGTGAACAGGGCGATGACCCGGTCCTGGGTGCGGCGTTCGGAGCGGGGGGGCGGTTGGATCATGGTCCTTGCCTGTCCTTGCGCTGAGCCTGCAACCATGCCCGCCCGGCGGCCGTCAGGCGGTACCTTTGCCGACTGCTTGTCGGTTTGTCCGGAATCGTCATTTCGATGACGCCCCGTTCCAGTGCAGGGCGCAGATAGGCATCGCGAAAATGATCTTCGTGCTTCAATGCCAGGGCAGCCTGGATTTCCGCCCGCTTCATATCACCCTGCATTACCAGCAACAAGCGCTGGACTTCCCCGGTGACTTCCCCGGTGACTTCCCCGGTGACTTCCCCGGTGGGGCCGGTAACGGTGGGCTTGCGCTGGACCGTCGTGATCCACATACCGCCCTCGACCCTGAACTCGGGCTCCATGAGCCCTGCCGTGCGGCACCGATCGATCATGTCGCGAATGCCGGTGCCCATCCGTTCGATGTACTTGGCGAGGTACATGGGCTCGGCGATCAGGGGGTTGGCCGGCACGGACGGATGCGGCCCCTTCAATGATTCCAGTGTAAGGGTGGGCGGCAGGAACCCTGGATTCCAGACCTCGAGCCTGTCCTTGAACAGCATCACCTGCACACTCGCGTTGCTCGTGTAGTCGCGGTGGCAAACGGCATTGACGATGGCCTCGGCCACGACCTCCTGCGGGATTTCGTAGGCAGTCGGCGCCTGGGCGCTCTCGGCGCGGGTGCCGACCCACAGATCAATCTTGGAGAGCACGAAGTCCCGTGCCTGGTCGACCAGCTCGAATACCGTGCCCTTGTAGACCTGATATGAGGGAATGGGCTTGGCCACTTCATATCCGTGAAAGTGGGCGCACTTCACCTCGGAAGTG
>JAGPES010000424.1 GCA_018057015.1 Pseudomonadales bacterium
GGGTTTCAACCCGACAAGGGTTCGGCTCTGTGGGTCGGGTTTCAACCCGACAAGGGTTCGGCTCTGTGGGTCGGGTTTCAACCCGACAAGGGTTCGGCAACGCGGAACCCGCCATCCCCACAGCACTACAGCACCACAGCACCACAGCACCACAGCACCACAGCACCACAGCACCACAGCACCACAGTCGCCATTGTCCCGCCGCGCCACCGCCGCTTACCATGCAGCCTCACACCCGGAGAGCCCGCCCATGGCGACCACGCTGAAGACTGCCCGCTACCTGAACCTCGCCACCTTCCGCAAGAACGGCGACGCGGTGAACACGCCGGTCTGGTTCGCCGAGCGCAACGGTGCGTATTACGTGTTCTCGGCCGGCGAGGCCGGCAAGGTGAAACGGCTGCGCAATTCCTCGCGCGCGCGCATCGCGCCCTGCGACATGCGCGGCAAGGTGCTCGGGGACTGGGCAGAGGCCCACGCGGTGGTGGTCAAGGACGCCGCCGAAGCCGATGCGGCCTACCGCGCGTTGCGCGACAAGTATGGCTGGCAGATGCACCTGCTGGACTTCTTCTCGCGGCTGGGCGGCAAGATCGGGCAGCGCGCGGTGATCCGCATCCGCGCCGGCCGCGCCCCCGCGCCGAAACGCCGCTGAGGCGCGACTGCGGGGCTCAGAGCCCCGTGTGCAGACCGCATTCGCGGTTGTCGAGCACCTTGGTGGGATCGAAATAGTGCCGGCAGGATGGCAGGCCGCGGCTCTCGACGTAGCGCGCCACGTCCTCCTCGCTCCAGTCGAAGATCGGCGCGACGCGCAGGATGCCCCGCCGCTCGTCCCAGGACACGATATCGAGGGTGCGGCGGAAATCCGTCTCGCCGCGGCGGATGCCGGTGAACCACAGTTCGGGCCTGAGCTCGGCCAGCGCGCGCTCGAAAGGCTCGAGCTTGATGTTGCGCGTGAACTGCTGGTGCAGTTCGGCCTCGTCGAGCTGCGGGATGCCGCCGTACAGCGCGTTCCAGCGCTCGGCGCTCATGCGTGGCGTGTAGATCTTCATGTTCAGCGGCAGCAGCTTCATCAGCTTCTCCGCCACCACGTAGGTGTCGCGCAGGTTGTAGCCGGTATCCACCCATACCACCGGGACGCCCGGATCGATGCCGCTGACCAGGTCGAGCATCAGCGCCGCGTTGGGCCCGAAGCTCGTGCTCATGAACGGACGCAGCTCCAGGCCCAGCGCCCAGCGCACGACGTCCTCGGCCGGCGCACCGGCGAGTTCGCGGTTGACGCGGGCGAGATCCAGAGAGGCGACGGATTCCTTGATGACGGCCAACCCCATGGCTGTGGTCCGGGTAGGTGTATTTCCGGGCCATTATAAGAAAATCGTCTCTGTAACCTAATATCGATGCTGCATATGGTTATTTCGACGACGGCATGGGACAACGCAATTATGCCGGTTTTGCTGTCGCGTGCCGGCAAGCCCGCTACCATTCCCGGCTTGCCCCCGCGGACCAGCACCCGTGCCCATCGATCATCCCGCGACCAGGACCCGCCTGCAGGCGCTCGCGCGCGATCACGCACCCTACGCGGGCGTCTTCGCGCACGGCATGGGCCAGAGCATGGTGTTCGCGATGCTGCCCGCGCTGGGGCGCGAGGTCGGCCTCGCGGAGGTCGCGATCGGCGCTGTCATCTCGATGTCCTCGCTGGTGTTCTTCATCGCCAGCCGCGCCTGGGGGCGGATCAGCGACCGCTGGGGGCGCAAGCCGGTGATCCTGTGCGGGCTCTGGGGTTACAGCATCGGCACGCTGGTCTTCGCGCTCGTGTTCGGGCTGGGCATGTACGGCGTGCTCGGCGGCACCCTGCTCTACGGCCTGATCATGGGCACGCGCATGGCGCAGGCCGTGGTGATGTCGGGAACCGCGCCGGCCACCTCGGCCCACATCGCCGATACCACCACGGCGCAGACGCGCGCCTCGGGCATGGGACGGCTCGCGGCGGCGAGCAACATCGGCTCGATCATGGGCCCGGCAATCGCGGGAACGCTCGCGGTGTTCAGCCTGCTCCTGCCGCTGGCCGTCGCGGCGCTCGCCGCAGCCGTCGCGGCCGAACTCATCCGTCGCCTGCTGCCGCACCGGCAGGTGCTGCCGGGCGCGCACCACGCGGCGGCACGGCTGCGCCTGTTCGATCGGCGATTCGTTGCCTACCTCGGCCTGGGAATCGCGGTGTTCACCGCCTTCTCTGTCGTGCAGCAGACGCTGGCGTTTCGCATCCAGGACACGCTCGCACTCGACACCCGCAGCACCGCGCAGACCTACGGTTACACGATGATGACGATGGCGAGCACTTCGCTGTTCGCACAGGCGGTGCTGGTGCGGCGCCTGAAGCTCCCGCCCGTACTGCTGCTGCGCGCCGGGATGCCGTTGCTGGCGGGCGCCTGCGCGCTGCTGATCTGGGCCGCGGCGCTGCCGGCTTTCTTCCTGGCCATGGCGCTGCTCGGCCTCGGCATGGGCCTGTGCGGTCCCGGGCTCAACGCCATCATGTCACTCGCGGTGAGCGCGCGCGAGCAGGGCGCGCTCGCCGGCATCGCCTCGGCGATCCCTGCGCTCGGCTTCATCCTGGGGCCGGTCGCGGGCACCGCGCTGTACCAGGTCAATCCGCACCATCCCTACATCCTGACCACGCTGATCCTGCTGCCGGCCTGCGTGGCGGCATTCCGCGTGCGCCCCCACACGCACGCGGAACCGTAGGGCCTACGCCTCCTCGGGCTCGTAACGGTCGATGATCTCGCGCACCAGTCCGCTGCGCACGATGTCCTCGCGCTCGAAGCGGTGAACGTAGACGCTCGGCACGCCGCGCAGCCGCTCGATCGCATCGGCCAGCCCGTTGGGGCCGCGGATGTCGCTCTGGCGGATGTCGCCGTTCACCACCACCTTGCTCTCCTCGCCGATACGCGTCAGGAACATCTTCATCTGCGACGGCGTGGTGTTCTGCGCCTCGTCGAGTACCACGAAAGTGCGCTCGTCGAAGGTCTTGCCACGCATGTAAGCGAGCGGCGAGGCCACGATGCGGCCATGCCGCAGGCAGTAGTCGACCGTGCCGGCGCCGAGGCGCGCGTTGAGGATGTCGCGAAAGGCATCGATGTACGGCGAGAATTTCTCGTTGAGGTCGCCCGGCAGGAAGCCGAGCTGCTCGCCGGCCTCGACGGCGGGACGCGTGAGGATGATGCGGTCGATCTGTCCGGCTTCCAGCGCCTGCGCCGCGAGCGCCCCCGCGCAATAGCTCTTCCCGGTGCCGGCGGGGCCGATACCGAAAGTCAGGCAGTGGTTGCGAATGGCGTTGATGTAGCGTTTCTGGGAGGGTGTCCGGGCTTCGAGTGGCGCCGGGACTCGGGGGGCAGCGTAAGCGGTCTGCAGGTTG
>JAGPES010000038.1 GCA_018057015.1 Pseudomonadales bacterium
ATCTACGACGACCTGCAGATCTCGCAGTTCCTGGCGGATTCCTCCGGGTCGAGCGCCATTATAGTCAATGCGGGTGAGGCGACCTTCCAGGGGGTCGAGTTCGAGCTCGCCGCCGTGGTGACCGAAAGCCTGGTACTGACCGCGTCGTGGGGCTATACCGACCCCACCTACGACGAGTACATGTACCGCGATCCGCGGACGAACACGCTGATCGATGTGTCGGACGAGGCGCGATTCACCCAGATGGTGCGGAACAATTGGCACCTGAGTGCCGAATACACGTTCGCGCCGCTGTCCTTCGGGGAATTGAACGCCCGCGTGGACTATGCGCAGAGTTCGGAGCGCTACATGTTCCCGCTCGATCGGGAAACCCCCTTCAACGAGGAGATCCACGACCCCGGGCAGGAGAACCTGAGCGCGCGCATTTCCATCGCCGAAATGCGCGTGGGCGACAAGGGCACCTGGGAAGTGGGCGTGTGGGGTGACAACCTGACCGACCAGAACAACGTCGGTGACGGCATCGACTTCGGCGGCCTCGGCTTCGCGGGCAAGTACTGGCTCGAACCGCGCCGCTACGGAGTAGACGTCAAGCTGCACCTGTGAGGGAGGTCGATCCGCTGCGGGCTGGACCGAAAGGGATGGCCGGCTGATCCCGGTCTGCGGCGGCATCCACATGCGAGGAGGGGGAAGACCGTGCGTCTCGAGAGCCAGATTGCGATTGTTACCGGCGCCGGCGGAACGGGCGGTATCGGCGAAGCCATAGCCCGCCGCTTCGTGTCGGAGGGGGCGAGAGTCGTCGTGTGCGACATCGAGGCCTATTCGCGTTGCGGGTCTCCCGACGAGATCGCGGCCGCCGTGCTGTTCCTGGCTTGCACCGACAGCGCCTATGTCAACGGCGCGATATTGCCCGTGGATGGGGGCCTGTCGTCGCGGGTGGCGTGCATCGATGCCGAGATCGAGTGATCGCAGGGTCCCCGGATGCGCGGCACGGCGAACGGTCGAATATGAATCCATGGGACGGACATCACAGCTGATGGGAGCAAAGGCAGGGTGAGTATGGCGCGCACGCATATCATGCCGTGGTCGTTGGGAGGCCTGCTCGCGATCGTGGGCGTGCTGCTCGCCGTCGGGGGCGCGTGGCTCCTGGCCCTGGGCGGATCACCGTACTACCTCCCCGCGGGGCTCGCGCACCTCGTCGCGGGAGTGCTGATCTGCCGTGGCCGCTTGCCGGGCGTCTGGATCTACTGCGCCGTTCTCGTGGTGACTCTCGTGTGGGCCCTCGTCGAGGTCGGCCTGGATTTCTGGCTGTTGCTGCCGCGCGTCGGTATGCCGCTGATCCTGCTGTGCGTGATGCTCACGCCGTGGGTGTGGAAGCACCTGGGGTCCGAGCACCCGATTCCCGGAGAACGCCGGGCCGTCTCCGGGTGGCGCGGCAGAGGGCCCGTGCTCGCGGTCGCCGGTGGCGTTCTGGCTGTCATGGCCGCGGCCGGCCTGATACGGGAGGCGGGAGAGGGAATGCCGCAGCGCACCGCGTCCGGCACCGTGCCCCTGGCGGCAACGGACTGGGCCGACTACGGCGGGAACAAGGCCGGAACCCGGTTCTCGCCGGCATCCCGGATCACCCCCGGGAACGTGTCGGGACTGAAGGTCGCCTGGACATACCGGACCGGAGATCTTCCGCAAAATCACGGGAACAGCCGTGCACCGCAGATGTTCGAGGCGACGCCGCTCCAGGTCGGCGACACGCTGTATCTGTGCACGCCGCGCGATATCGTGGTTGCCCTGGATGCCGACACCGGCCAGGAGCGGTGGCGGCACGATCCCGGAATCGACGAGACCGGCGTCTTCACGCTGACCTGCCGTGGTGTTTCCTATCACCAGTCGAGCGACCCCGAAACGGCGGACTGCGCGCGCCGCATCCTGGTGTCGACCGTCGATGGGCGGATGATCGCGCTGAACGCGCAAACGGGGCAGCGTTGCCCACGCTTTGGTCGCGACGGCGAGATTTCGCTGCGCGCCGGGCTCGGCCGCGTCGAGGGCGGCTCTCATTTCGCCACCTCGCCCGCGGCCATCGTCGGCAATGCCGCGATCGTCGGCAGCTTCGTGCTCGACAATATGGCGGTCGACGCACCGTCGGGTGTCGTCAGGGCGTTCGATGTGGTGAGCGGCAAGCAGTTGTGGAGTTGGGATGCGGGCCGGCCGGACCCCAACGCCGCATTGGAGCCGGGGCAAACGCATGTGCGCGGCTCGCCGAACGCGTGGAGCCTCTTCAGCGCGGACGAAGCGCTGGGCCTCGTGTACATCCCGACGGGAAATCCGTCGCCGGATTATTTCGGTGGGCTGCGCAGCCCGGAGATGGAGCGCTACGGCAGTTCGGTCGTGGCGCTCGACGTCGCCACCGGCAAGCTGCGCTGGTCGTTCCAGACGGTGCATCACGATCTGTGGGACTACGACGTCGCGTCCCAGCCCGTGCTCGTCGACCTGCCCGTGGACGGCACGCTCGTTCCGGCGTTGATCCAGGCAACCAAGCAGGGCGAGATCTTCCTGCTCGACCGGCGCAATGGCCACCCCCTGGGGCCGATCGAGGAGCGGCCGGTTCCGCGCGGGGACGTTCCGGGCGAGCGTTATTCCCCGACGCAGCCGGTTTCCCTGGCGCTGCCGAGCCTCGCGCCCCCGGCGCTGCGGGAAGCGGACATGTGGGGAGCGACGCCGCTGGATCAGCTCTGGTGCCGGATCGAGTTCCGGACGCTGCGCTATCAGGGACGATTCACGCCGCCATCACTGGACGACAGCCTGATCTTTCCCGGCAACAACGGCATCATGAATTGGGGGAGCGTTGCCGTGGATTCGGCGCGCGGCATCCTGGTGGTTCCGAGCTCCTACATGGCAATGAAGTTGCGCCTGGTCCCGCGCGAAAACGCCCCGGCGACAGACCAGATCGTGCTCGATGGGCGCGCCGCCATCTCGCCGATGACCGGCACGCCCTACGCGGTCCGTGCCGAGCGCCCGTTCGGGTCGCCGCTGGGCCTGCCCTGCAATGCCCCGCCCTGGGGACGGCTGAGCGCCATAGACCTGAAGACCCGCCGGATCCTCTGGCACAGGCCGCTCGGGACGACGGCTGATCATGCGCCGCTGCGTATTCCGGTTCCGGGCGTGTTCAATCAGGGCGGTGCCCTGCTGACACAGGGCGGCCTCGTCTTCATCGGCGCGGCGATGGACAATTATCTGCGTGCCTTCGATGTGCAGACCGGCAAGGAACTGTGGAAAGGCCGGCTTCCCGCGGGCGGCCAGGCCCTGCCCATGAGCTATGTCTCGCCGCGTACCGGCAAGCAGTATGTCGTCATCGCCGCGGGCGGGCACCAGTTCATGAGCACGACCATCGGCGATTACGTGGTCGCCTACAACCTGCAACCGGAACGAGAGGACTGAGCCATGCGCGCTGCGATATTCGAAGCGGTCGGACGCCCGCTGACACTGGTCACCGTCGAGGATCCACGGCCAGCGCCCGACCAGGTGGTGATCGAGGTCGCCCATTGCGGCATTTGCGGCTCCGATCTGCACGTGACGCAACACGGCCTGGTGCCAGCGGGAACCATCCTCGGTCATGAGTTCGCCGGCACCATCGTCGAGAAAGGCCGTGATGTCGGCGGCGACTGGGGGGTGGGCGACCGGGTAACGGCGCTGCCGATCCAGGCATGCCGGGCCTGCGAGCCGTGCGCGATCGGGCTGCCCGGGCTGTGCAGCAGCATCCTGTTCACCGGTACGACGCTGGAAACACCCGGTGCCTATGCGCAGTACGTGCGTGCGCGCGGCACGATGTTGCAGCGTCTGCCGGCCGGCGTCTCCTTTGCCGATGGCGCCATGGTGGAGCCGCTTGCCGTTGCCCATCACGCGGTCGGCCTGGCGGGCGAACTGCGCGCAGCCTCGGTGCTGGTGATCGGCGCCGGGCCGATCGGCGTCGGGGTCGCGCTGTTCGCGCGCCTGGCTGGCGCGCGCCACGTCGTGGTCAGCGAGCCGTCACCCGGGCGCCGGCAAAGGGCGCTGGAGATGGGCGCCACGCATGCGATCGATCCGGTCGCGGGTCCCGTCGCGAGCGCCTTCGCCACACTGGCGGGCTGCCAGCCCCGTGTCGTATTCGAATGCGTCGGCAATCCGGGGATGTTGCAGCAGGCGATCGAGCTGGTCGGTGTGCGCGGCCGGGTGCTCGTGGCCGGCGTGTGCCTCGAGGAGGACCGCATCCGGCCGCTCGCGGGACTGAGCAAGGAAGTCGCTCTGCAGTTCTCGCAGTGCTACACGGAGAGCGACTTTTCGGACGTGATCGACGCGATCGCGCACGGGAGGGTCGATGCCAGTCCCATGCTCACCGAGATCATCGGGTTCGACGAGCTGCCGTCCGCCTTCGAAGCGCTGCGCCAACCCGCCGACCAGTGCAAGCTGCTGATCGACCCGAGCCGAGGTCCGAGCCCGCTCCGGCGGCAGCCGCACGGTAGCTGAACGCAAGAGATGGTCATTCACCAACCACTGGAGGCGATGTGATGCGTGATACCGGCAACAAGCCGCCCCCGCCCGGATTCCCCGAGCGGCCGTATGCGATCGAGGCGCTGCGCTGGCGCGCGGAATGGATCCGCATGGAGACGATCCGCCAGATCGCGGGCGCAGGTCTCGGCCACTATTCCAGCACCTTCAGCGCAGCCGAACTCCTGGCGGTGCTCTACTACCGGACGCTGCGGCTCGATCCGGCGAATCCGCGCTGGCCGGGCAGGGACAAGTTCCTGCTGGGCAAGGGACACATCGGCGTCGGACTATGGCCGATCCTGGCCGACCTGGGCTATTTCCCCGCGGCCTGGCTGGATGATTTCGGCAAGATGGATGCGCCGCTCACCGACCATCCGAGCATGCGCGAGGTCCCCGGCGTCGACTTCAGTTCGGGGGCGCTCGGTCACAACCTGTCGGTGGGTGTGGGCATGTGTCTTGCGTCGCGATTCCGCGGCGGCGATGACCGCACATTCGTGCTGCTGGGTGATGGCGAGCTGCACGAGGGGCAGGTCTGGGAGGCGGCAATGTCCGCAGCGCATTACCGGCTCGGCAACCTGGTGGCGATTGTCGATGCGAACGGCACCTCGGCGGATGGTCCGACCTCCGACGTCATGAACATCGAGCCGGTGCGAGGCCGCTTCGAGGCCTTCGGTTGGCGAGCCGTCGAGATCGACGGCCATGACGTGCCCCGGATCGTCGCGACCCTGGACGCGCTTCCCGACGCCCGCACGGACGTACCGACGGTGATCGTGGCACGCACGGTCAAGGGCAAGGGCGTATCGTTCATGGAGACGTCCCCGCGCGAGTGGCACCTCGGCTTCCTCGGGCCGGACGATCGGCAACGCGCGGAAAATGAAATCAGGAGCCGCATGACATGAGCAACGCAACCATCGAGATGGTCGATCCGTTCTCCTTCACCAGCGCCGCGGAGGTCGAAGGCGGGGCTGTCATCGGGCAGACGCTGATCGAGCTGGCGCGAGAGCGCGACGACATCGTGCTGATCGCGCCGGATGTCGGACGCGGCCCGGCAACGACGGCCTTCATCGACGCCTTTCCGGAGCGCTATATCGATACCGGCATCGCCGAGAACAACGCCGTATCGATAGCCGCGGGACTCGCTGCCGCCGGCTATCGTCCTTTCGTCTTCGGAATCGGTGCGTTCCTGGCGCCCAAGTGCGCCGAGCAGATCCGCACCGATGTTGCGATCAACAGGCTGCCCGTGACGCTGATCTCGGCCTGGGGTGGTCTCGACATGGGGTTTTTCGGCGCCACGCATCATGGCATCGAGGATATCGCGATCCTCCGGGGGACGCCGCACCTGACGATTGCCTCGGCGGCGGACAACGCCTCGATGCGCTCGCTCATGCGCGCGGCCGTGACGGATGGCCTGCCCTGGTACATTCGCGCGCCGAGCGGCGCGGCGACCGACGTGTACTCGGCGCCGCCGGATTTCGGGCGAGGCGGACTGAACATCGTGTCCGAAGGGAAGGACGTCATGCTGATCGGGACGGGGCTCGGGACGTCGCTGTGCGTGCGGGCCGCCGCCGTCCTGGCGGATTCCGGCCTGTCCGCCATGGTCGTGGACGCCGTCTATCTGAAGCCCTTCGACAGCGAGGCCATCTGTCGCCTGGCGCGAACCGTTCGCGCCATTGTCGTCGTCGAGGAGCACAATGTGTCCGCCGGACTGACCTCGCTGGTGGCCGAGGCGCTGGGTCGCGCCGGCATGGCGGTGCCGCTGCAGGGGGTGGGACTGCCCGACGGCGACCTGGCGGTTGCCGTGCCGCACCGGTTGTTCGTCCGCTACGGTTTGACCGCAGACGCGATCGTCGCGAAGGCGCGCAGCGCCGTCGAGCGTGCCGGTTCGTTGGCGCAGACGTAACCCCGCCGCCATGCATGCGGGCAAGGAGCCATGGCGCTGCGCGTGGCGCGCGGGCCCGGACTCGCCGAGGCGACCGTCGCGAAGGCTCGTGCCGCTGGCGGTTCGTGGGAACAGAAGCGACTCGGCTACAATGCGCGGCATCCAGCGACGGCGTGCCACCCGTGAACCGACGATCAGCCCTGTCCGCGCCCAGACCTCCCGCAGGCTTGCTGCTCGCGAAGGTGTTGTGCAGCGTGAGTCAGGTCGGTGGCGATGCGGGCGACATCCTGCGCCACGCCGGCATCCCGGGGCGCGGCGCGGGAGCGCGCGACGCCAGGTGGGAGCAACGGATCTCCCACGATCAATTCGTCGTGGCCTTTCGCGAATGCCTGAGCGTGCTCGAACGGTGCGACGCGAAGCGCAGCGGTCGACGGGGCATAGGGCCGTCCGAATTTCGCATGTTGTGCTACTGCATGATCAGTTGCGCCACGCTGGAGCAGGCGATCGAGCGCGCTGCCGACTTCTACAGGCTGTTCGAGGGCAACGTCGGCGAGCTCTCGCTGCGCGTCTGCCGGGCGAATGCCGAATTCCGCATGCACACCGCCTACCAATTGCGTGACGCCCACATGATCTTCGGCGTCCTCACGGGATTGTCGAGCTTTGCGCGCCTGTTCGGCTGGTTGATCGGCAAGGACCTTTCTCCGCTCACGGTGAAAGTCTGCTACGGTCCGGTGCTGGACGAGCAGCTGGTGGCATGGTTGCTGCCCGGGCGCGTGGAATTCGAGGCCGAAGACAACCTCCTGTGCTTTCCTGCGCGATACCTGGCGCTGCCCCTCGTGCGCGGCGCCGCCGAGCTCGACGAACTGCTGGCCACCTTTCCGTTCGACCTCGCGGCCGGGCACTCGAGCGTGACGCCGGCGTCCGCGTGGGTGCGCCGGATATTCGCCACGGCGCTTGCACACCGGAACGCGCCGCCGAATACGGCCCAGATCGCGCGACAGGTGGGGGTGAGCGTCGCAACGCTCAAGAGGCGTCTGAACGACGAAGGCACATCGGTCAGGGAACTGAAGGAGCATTGTCGTTTCGAGCTCGCTAAAGACCTCCTGAGAGATCGGACGCTGACGCGGGGCGAGATCGCGCTCCGGCTGGGCTTCAGCGATGCCACCGCATTCTCGCGTGCCTTCAAGGCCTGGTCGGGACGCGCGCCCTCGACGCCCGGGCATGGGACCGCATAGGTGATTCGCATTCCGATGACATTCGCAAATGATCCGGCAATGTACCGACATGAATGACAAGTTCGGCGATCCGGGTACGGTTTCGGGCATGCTTCGTCACGTTTTGTTCCTGGTCGCGATTCCGGCGGTCGCCGCGCCGCCCGGCCCGACCTCCAGCCGGAGCGGGACCGGCATGCGTGCGGCGGGCGAGAAATCTCAGTACAGACGCACCGGCACCCGCTTCCACCCGCCGGTCGGATAGGACTCGCGCTGCGGTTCGGCGTCGGGTGCGAGTTCCACACGCGATGTGAGCTGCAGCAGGGCGCGGGTCGCCACGACGAGCTCGAGGGTGGCCAGGGAACGACCCGGACACACGTGAATGCCGGCGCCGTATACGAGGTTGTTGGCCGCGTTCTCGTGCGGCCGGTAGGCGTCCGGATCGCCGAATACCGCTTCGTCGCGATTCGCCGACGTCCAGTTGAGATAGACGCGCGTACCCGGCTCGAGTGCGAACCCGGCGACCTCGGTTGTGGCGGTGACGACGCGCCGGTTGTTGAGGAACGGATCGTCGATCCGCAGCATCTCGTCGATGGCCGACGCCAGGTCGCCGGCATCCGCGCGCAACACCGCCTGGATCTCGGTGTGCGTCGCCAGGAAGTACACGATGACGCCCAGCGACGCGGCAATGGAGCCGAGGTCACCGGCCGTCCAGTTGCGCAGAATCGAAACGATGTCTGAATCGGACAGCAGCCTGCCCTCGACACGAACATGAAGCAGTTCGGTCGTCGGATCCCGCGGCGCGGCGCTGCCCAGTGCACGTCGACGACGAACCTGCGCCGCCACGATCTCGTCGAAGGCGGCGGCGACCGCGGCCGTCCGCGTGCGATCGGCAGACCGGGTCGCCTCGCGGTTCTCGGCCATCCATGCCAGCAGCGCCTCTTCCGTCCCGTGCCAGCCCAGCCAGTCCATCTGCGCGCGAACCGCAATCGGATAGCCCAGTTCCGTGACCGCGTCGACAACCGTCTGGCGCGGCAGGGCCGCGACGATCTCGCGAGCGCAGTCCTGCAGCCGGGGTTCGAGTTCGCGCAGCCGCTCGGGCGTGAAGAAGGGGTCGATGGCCGCTCGAAACGCGGCATGTTCGGGCGGATCAAGGCTGTTGGGCACCTGTCGATAGGCCGATACCGCTGACGAGAACGTCACGCAATCCGACGCAGCGGCGACCACGTCGGCATGCCTGAACAGCGTCACCCCGCGCGCCGACCGGGCCGCGGCACAGGCGGCGCGCATGCGATCGTAAGTCGAGCGCTGATCGGTCAGCAGCGCCGCCGACAGCGGCTCCCAGGCGGGAATCTCGTTCATTCGCCATCCAGTCTCGGCTGTTGCGCCGGATGCGCTCGTGGAACTCGTCGAAGTGGCGGAACTGCAGCGGCAATTCGCCGCCCGACTCACGGTATCACCGGCGGATGGTATTGCAGCGTGAAGGCCAGCGCCTCGGCGGCGTCGCACGCCTGTACGGCCCAGCCCAGGCGCGACTGAAGTTCGCTGGCAGTCTGCATCGCCTACGGCTGCGGGGAATTCTGGCCGTTCGGACGCAGGCGTGCAACTGCTCGACCGCCGGCCGATCGATCGGCAGCGCCTTGCAGCGAACGGCGACGACATCCCGTTCAGCCGGATCGCAGTCGGCAGGGCTCGCGGTTGCGCGAAAGGACTATGCGCGCGCCAGCGAGGCCGGCAACGCCGCTTGGGCGTGCAACGCGAATGCCAGCAGTCGCATCATCTTCCGCTCCTCGGGTTCGGAGGGATGGCGGGCAACGACATGCCCTGTTCGGCCAGGTGTTCGACGAAAGCGGGGTAGTACTGCTCCACCAGCCGGTAGAGTTGCGTCTCTTCGGGGCGGTGGCGCTCGTAGACGAGCCCCCGGCGGCTTCCCTGCCGTGTGCGTGCATCGGCTGCGCGTCCTTGCGCAAGCGGGCGATGGTCCAGCAGCAGATCGCGGGCGTGGCCCGCTCCTACGGCAGAATTGCCTCGCAGGTCGGCATTCATGCCGGACCTCCCGAGAGATCGGACGCTGAGGCGGAGCGAGATCGCGTTCCAGTAACATGCGCCAGCTGATCCGGCAATGTACCGACATGAATGACAAGCTCGGCGATCCGGGTACGGTTTCGGGCATAATTCGTCACGTTTTTTCCCGGTCGCGATTCCGGTGGCCGCGGCGCCGCCCGGCCCGACCTCCAAACGGAGCGGACAATGAAAAAGTGGCTGTTGGGCGCGCTGGCGCTGCTGGTCATTCTCGTCGGCCTGCTGCTGTGGCGGCCGGTACAGGCGCTGTTGATCGGCTGGTACCTGCCGAAGTTTCCCGATCATGTCGCGGTGAGCGCACTCGCCGCCGAGGCGCGGGGTCCGATTTACTTTCCGAGCGCCACGGTGTTCGACTTCGACGTGATCCTCAACGGCATGCACGGCGCGCAGCCCACCACCGGCCTCGGCTATCTGTCCGTGCCGGCCGGCGCCAGCGCCGCGCAACCGGTGCCGGCCATGGTGATCCTGCCCGGCAGCGGCGGTATCTCGCCCGGCCGCGAGGAGGAGTACGCCAAACTGCTGAATCGGCATGGCATCGCCGCGTTCATCGTCGAGTACTACGAACCACGCGGCATGACCAGCGACTTCTCCTACATGCTGCGCTCCGGCAGCGTCACCGAGTTCGACATCGTGACCGATGCCTATTCGGCGCTGAAACTCCTGTCGACCAGCCCGGCGATCGATCCGAAGCGGATCGGCGTGATGGGTTTCTCCTATGGCGCCATGGCCACGCGCATCGCGATGGACGACCGCATCCGCGCCGTGCTCGCGCCGCAATCGCCGGGATTCGCGCTGCACGCGGATTTCTACGGCCCCTGCTTCCAGAAACTCGGCACCACCAGGACCAACGGCGCGCCGCTGCTGACCCTGCGCGGCACCGCGGACAACTCCAACGACCTGGCCGCCTGCGCACAGCGCGAGAAGGAATTCGAAGCGCTCGGCGTCACCGTCGAGCGCCACACCTTCGAAGGCGCCGGCCACGCCTGGGAGAACACGACACCGCAACAGATGAACGACAAGCCGTACATCGTCGGCTGCGAGCTCGATTACGACGCACAAGGATTTGCGTGGCTGAACGGCCGCCGCGTCTCCGATGGCGACGCCGATACATCGCGCCTGGAGCGCATCGCCGCGCGCTATTTCGGCAACAGCGCGCTGATGGATTGCGCGAAGTATGGCTATCTCGTGGGAAAGAACGAGGCGGCTACGCAGGGTGGGTACGATGCCCTGTTGGGGTTCCTGGAAAAGTGGTTCGCGTTGACACCGGCGCAAGCCGCTCGCCCGCAGTAACGGACTTCGTCACTTTCAAAACGGCGCCACCGCGGCCGACGCGTGGCGCCGGTGCCGGCTGCCGCGTTGCGCCGGAGCCGGGCACGGCAACGTGCGAACGACACGATTGCCGCGCCCGGCTCGCCGGATACAGGCCGGCGGCAATCGTGCGCCGGGCCTAGCTCTTGCCCCTTATTTCGTCGAGCCGCTGCCGGCGCAGGGTTTCGAAGTACGTGACGCACTGTCCCAGGTTGGCGAAGGACGGATTGCCGAAGTCCCGCCAGCCGCCCTGCTTGCAGCTGTCCTGACCTTCGAGCAGCGGCGTCTCCGCCACGGCCTTCGCCGCGACGTCCTCGACGCGGAACGGCAGCTCGAGCCAGCGCTTCTCCGCGAACATCCGGGTCTGGTCCGCGTAGTGGGGCGAATCCGGATTGGGTGTCTGGGAATAGCTCAGGATGCCGCGACTCACCGGCCCCTCGCGGGTGAACTCGGTGGCCTGGATCCAGCTGCCACCGCTGGTGACGTTCGGATAAGCGCCCGCGCTGGCCGAAAACGGTGCAACGACGATATTGAAATTCCCCGACTGACCGGTTCCGCCGTGCATCGGAATCCGCTCGCCATTGCGTACCACGTACTGGATGTCGCCCAGTCGCGCGTCCAGCGGGACACCAGCGTCGTTCAGTTTCTTCACGGCCGTAGCCAGCGCGCGCAGCACGGCCGGATTGTTGCCGGTGTCCAGGCCACGCGGCGTGTTGACCGGGTCGTTCAGGTCGAAGGGCACACGATAGTTGCGCTCACTGCTCGCGGCCGCGAACTCGCGGAACAGGTGCGCGCCGCGGCTGTCGAGATCGTCGTGCAGATCCCATTGCGCGAGTACGGGGCAGGCCGGCGAAATATCGACCGCGGTTCCGTCCGGCAATGTCACGGAGGGATTGTTCCCGCACAGCGTTACCAGGTCATCGCGCAGGATTTTTCCCGCATATGCGAGATTGCTGAACATCAGCGCCTGCAGTTGCTCGAGAGTGAAGCCTTCGCCGGCCTGGCCATCCTCGCCGGAGAGCCGCTCGAGCACCTGGGTGAGGCCCGCGCGCGTACGCATGGAGCGTGCGCTGTCCACGGAACCCAGGCTGCTGTCGTAGCCGCTCAGCGGCTGGCGCGGGTTCGTCAGCCAGTGGCTGTCGTTGGAGTTGAGTACGAAGTCCGTGCGAAACAGGTTGGGCAGCTTGCGCGGTCCGAAGATTCCCGGCGCGGCGGCGTCAGGATCCGTGTTCCACATGCAGTCGGAACGCGACCCGTCGAGCGCTCCGCCGCCCATGGCGCAACTGGCGCGTTGGGCATCGCCGAGATTCGGGATGGGGCCGGGGTCGGCGAACCAGGTCACTCCCAGGGAATCGGCGGCGATCATGTTCGCCGGAGAGAACTGATACTTGTCGTGCACGGCCTTCAGTTCGCGCACCGACGTCACCTTCCACAGTTCCGCCAGGGCATTCACGCCGCGCCACTCGTCTACCGTGGGACGGATCGCGAATGCGATCTGCGTGGTCCACGGCGCGGCACCGCCCATCAGGAAGGCACCGAAATGCGTCGAATAGAACGTGTGCGAGCGGGTCTCCAGGCCACCCTGGCCATCCGATACCTGCACCGTCACTGTCTCGGCGACCATATCGTGCGGCACACCGTCGAAGATGTACTTCGTCGGCTCTCCGGGCACCAGCCGCAGCATGTAGATCGAGTTGCGCGGCGCCGTGGACACCGTCGAGGTCCAGGACACGTGCTCCGAGGTGCCGAAAGCGACCTGCGGGCGCCCGATCACGTTCGCGCCGAGCATGTTCATGCGGCCGGGAATCGTCTGGTGAAAGGCGTAGAAGCGGCTGATACCGGTCCAGGGCTGGTGCGGATTGATCAGCAGCATGCCGGTACCGTCAGCCGTCGCCCGACGGCCGATGCCGAGGCCGTTGCTGCCGATGTCCACGATCAGCGAATCGCCTCCGGGGTTGAGCGCATCCGCGATCACGCGGCTGAAGTCCGGCAGTTCGACGGGTGACTCGTCGGCCCGCGCCAGCACCGTCGGCGGCGTTGCGGCCACGATCTGGTTCAGCAGGAAGGGCAGCAGGAAATTCATGCGCGAAATTCGTCGCCAGTCGACCGCGTCGATCTCTCGCACCCAGGGCTTGCCGCGGCAGCTCTGGTCGGGGATGTTGTCGATGCCCGTGTCGCGCAGATAGCGGTTGTAGCCGGCTGCGGCGCCGCGGAACAGGGCGGCCTGCTGCGTATCCAGGGGCTCCAGGGCGTCGCCGCGATCGATGAAGAGCTTGTAGAAGAAATCGCTTTCGAGGTTGCCCTGCTGCGGACCCAGGAAGCGTGAACGCTCGGCGGAAAAAGTGAGGAAGCGCTGGTCGGCCAGCAGGCAGACGATATCCTCGGCCATCGCATAACCGGTACCGAATCCGAGGCTGCCGTGGTCGGCCGCAACGATATGGGGTATACCGCCGTCGGTGCGGTATACCGTCGCCTCGTAGCTCGCTTGCCGGTCGATCTGCTGGTTTGCCGAGGCCGCCAGGGCGTCCCCGGTTATCGTGGCCAGACCGAAGACGGCGGCCATTGCGAGGGCGCGACACGATCCCGGCACCGAGGCGCCGTTCCTTGCAGAAACCACGGGCCATTTTTTCATCGCATATCCCTCGCTGATTGGTTGGGCAGCGATGCGCCGCCGTGATTCTGATCGAGCCAGATACGCGGCCGAGTGTAGGTCCTGGGTTTGCAATGTCAACGTGGTGTGTATGCCACGTCTGCGTGCAGGCAGGCGCGCCATGACCAGGCGCTCGCGGCTCTCAGTCCAGCACGGCGATCGCGGAGATCTCCACCAGCATCTCGGGGTGGCCCAGCCGCGCCACGCCGATCAGGCTCGATGCGTTGGGCGGGAACGGCTCGCCGTCGAGCGCCACGTTCATCGCGTGGACGAAGGTCGCGCTGCGCTCGTCATCGAGACCGACGACGTACATCGTCGACGCCACCACCCGCTCCGGCCCGACGCCGAGCGCTTGCAGCGCGGTGCGCAGGTTGCGGAATGCCTGCACCGTCTGGGCGTGCAGGTCACCTCGCCCGATCAGGTTCATGCCGGCATCGAAGGGCCCCTGGCCCGCGATGTAGGCGGTGCGAGCGCCCTGGGCGACCACCACCTGGGAAAAACCTCCGAGCTCGAACAGGCCGGGAGGATTGATGCGTTCTACCGTCGCCATTGCAGGCACTCCGTTTGCGGTTGTCGTGAACCGGACGCGCGTGCGCTCGCCCGGGGATATGCGGCTCGCTCAGCCGATGCGCAGGATCGGATCGCCGGCCCGGATCATGCCGGGCTGCTCCACGATCACGTTGACGCCGAGCTGGCGTCGGCCGTGCTCCACCAGTGCCCGTGCCAGCGTCGGCTGCTCCGCCAGCCCGAAGCGCGGCTGCGCCCGCCCCGGCATGGCACAGCGCACCGTGCGCGAGTCGATGCGCAGGCGCACTTCGCCGATGGCCAGATGCCAGCCGATCCAGGCATCCTCGCCGGGCTCCGCGCCGGCACCGTCGATGTCGATCAGCAGGTTCGGACGAAACCGGCGCACGTCGGTGTCCAGGCCGCTGCGAGCGCTCAGCCACGCCAGCGCGTTGCGACTCAGCAGATGCAGAGGGAAGGCATCGACGTAGCTGCCCGGCGGCGTCGCGCAGTCGGCGAGGTCCTGCATGATGACGGCGGCGGCGTCCGACATGAGGCTGAAATCCGGCGGCGCCTCTCCCGCCTGCAGGTCCATCTCGGCAGCCGTCGATTCCGGCGTGCGCGCCCGCGCCAGCCGGTAGTGATCGCGATCGTGTGCGGGCGCGCGCGGGCTCAGCCGCACCACGCGCTGCACCCAGGCGCTGAGTTCGGCATCGCGGTCCGCCGCCGCGCTGTGCAGGGTACGGCCGTCCGGCGCCACGATTTCCACCGGGATCACCGCCGCGGCATAGGCGTCGGTCGCGGGCGCCCTTCCCCCGACATAGCGCGCGCAGTAGCCCAGCAGCTCGGGCCAGCGTTTGGCGCTGCGAATTTCGCGGGCGTCGCCGTCGATCACCGCCCAGTGCCGATCGCCCGCCAGGCCGCCAGTATCCACCAGCGCTTGCGCCACCGCTTCGCCACCCATGCTCTTCACCGGATAGCGCCAGACTTCCACCACCTTGCCTACGTGCATATCGCGTCCTCG
>JAGPES010000425.1 GCA_018057015.1 Pseudomonadales bacterium
ATTAAGAGCAAGGGCGAGGCGTGAGCCAGCTTGACGACGGCGTGATCGGCGGATTGCCCGGGTCCGAGATCGACTCGGGCGACCCGATCCTGATGGAGAACCCCATGGCGACAGCAACGTTCATTCATGACGGCAACACGATCGACTACACGCCCAGCAGTGACGTCGCGGCGGGCGCCGTGGTCGTGCTCGGCGACCTCGTGGGCATCGCGCAGCGCGCGATCCCTGCGAACACGCTCGGGTCGCTCACGCTGGTGGGCGTCTTCGACCTGCCCAAGGCGACCGGCGCCGGCACCGGCATCGCGGCGGGCGCGACGCTCTTCTGGGACGCCGGCAACCAGATCGTCACGGCCGACAGCGGCTCCGGCGTGAATAAGCGGCTGGGCAATGCGGCCGCGGTGGCCGGCACGGCGGACGCGACGGCCCGCGTGCGGCTGAACACCGGCGTTACGGACTACACCGCGCTGGTCATTCCCTGATGAGGTGAGACGGCGATGACGGACCTGCTCGCACGCGGCGCCGCCTGGCTGGACCAGCAGCGCTCACGCCACCTGACGCGGACGGTCACGTACCTCCGCGGCGGCGACAGCGTGGAGCTAGCCGCCACCATCGGCCAGACCACGTTCGAGCAGGCCGACGAGTACGGCGTGATCCGCCGCACGCAGTCACGGGATTACCTGATCTCCGCGGCGGACCTGGTACTCGCGGGAGTGCCCGAGCAGCCCAGGGCCGGTGACCGCATCCGCGAGACCGCGGGTGAGCAGATCTTCCTGTACGAGGTCATGGCCCCCGGCGGCGAGCCGCCGTGGCGCTTCAGCGACCCGCAGCGCAACACATTGCGGATTCACACGAAGTTCGTGGGGATGGAGCGGACATGAGCGAGACGCAGAACCCAACCTGTGCCAGCGAGCCGACCTGCCTGAAGGACGTGCGTGAGATCCGCTCGGTCGTCTTCGGCAACGGCCACCCCGAGAAGTCGCTGCTCGTGCGCATGGAGCGCGTCGAGTCGCGGCTCGCGGTGATCCAGAAGCTGTCGCTGGCCACGCTCTGCGGCGTGGGCACGCTGCTGCTGAAGTTCGTCGGGGCCTGGATCGAAGGCCTGATGAGGGGGTCGTGACCGATGGCGGACAGCACCCTCATCGCGCTCGCCGACGCCATCGTGGCCAAGCTCCAGGACGGCACGTTCAGCCTGCCTTGCGAGATCGCCCGCGGCTACCGGCCGGTCGTTGAGCTGCCGGCGCTGGCGGTCGCCAAGGTCACCGTGATCCCCAAGAGCCTGGCGATCAGCGCGGCGACGCGTGCGGACGGCTTCTATGACTGCGCCGTGGACATCGGCGTGCAGCGCAAGGTGAACGCGGACGATCCGGCCGAGCTCGACGCCTTGATGAGCCTGGTGGAGGAGCTCGGCGATCACCTGCGCGGCAAGAAGCTCGACGGCTTCACCGCCGCCGTGTGGCTCGCGCTCGAGAACGAGCCGGTGTTCGCACCGGAACACCTCGAGCAGCATCGCCAGTTCACCAGCGTCATGACCGTCACGTACCGGGTGCGGAGGTAACGCGATGAACGTGCGTGCGATCACCGTCGCCCCGGACGAAGCCGTGATCACGCTCGTGGACGGCCGCAAGCTGCGGATCACGCGCGCCTGGCTGGCGGACCGCTTCCGCGAGGCGCCGGGGCGGCTGGTGGCCGAGAAACGCGACGCGACGTTGCAGGCGGTGCGCGACACGTATGCGGACGGTGACCTGCTGCCGCCCGAGCGGCTGTGGGTGGACTTCGGGGACGACGGCACGATCCACGGTGTGGCGTTGTGCCGCGACGGGGCGTGCCCGTTCGACAGCGAGCGGTGGACGCACCTGGACGGCGGCGCGCTCGAACGCGTGCAGGAGGCCTGACGGATGCCGGTGCAGTGTTTTGCGGGCTTTGAGGCGGGCGACATGAACGAGCTGCTGGTTGCCTCCGGCTCGGTCGCACTCAACAAGACGTACGCCCGCAGTGGTGAGTACGGCTGCCGCATCATCCCGCCCAGCGGACCCACGGCCGCCTTCATCAGTCTGGCCAACGGGCTGGACGGCAACGGCGCCCCGAGCGCGACCGCCCGCACGAGCTACACCGTCGGGTTCGCTTTCCGCGTTCTCGCGCTGCCGGCCACGCCGGGCGCGTGGGAGTACCTGCTGTACATCGCCAGCAGCTCGACGCACCGCGCTTCACTGCGGCTGGGTCAGGACGGACGCATCGGCCTGCACATCGGCTCCTCGGTGGTCCCGCTGATCGCCGCGTTCGGCCCGCTCACGCTCAGCCGCTGGTACTACGCCGAGGTGGTGGTGCTGGTCGACCGCTACGTGTGGCGGATGGACGGGCAGGTCGTGGCGCAGGGCCTCGGCTCGCCGGGCGGGTCGATGAACGCCGCCTATATCGGCAAGCGCTTCAGCCTGGGCGCACAGGGCTACGTCATGGACACGGACGACATCTACACGGCCGACGACGTGACGCTGCTGGGACCCACGGCACGCGTCGTGCGGCTCAGCGCGAACGCGAACGGCAACGCCTACTCGTGGATGCCGTATCCGGACGAGCCGCCACCCGAGATCGTGCCGTGAGGAGCGCGCAGTGGATTACTGGCAGTACGTCAGCCAGGTGCCGCATGACGGGGACAGCACGTACCTGGAGGGTTCGTATGGCACGTTCAACGTCAACGTCGCGAACGTCGCCCTCGGCCCCGGGGAGCGCATCGTCGCCGTCGCCGCGGCGCTGTGCTGGCGGAACTCGTACAGCGCGTTCGGGCAGGGCTTCCTGCGGGTCGGCGCGGCCATGCAGTCGACGAATTCGTTCTACGTGCCGCCGACCTACGACACGAACTACGTGCTGGCCCGCACGGTGCCCGGTACGACCCGCGCGTGGCTCAAGGCCGACCTCGACGTCGCCCTGGTCGGCGGGAACGTCAACGGCGGCTACGGGCTGCGCTGCACGCAGGCCGGCTTGCACGTGCTGCTGCACACGCCGCCGGTTGTGCCGCTCGAACCCAAGGAGCAAGCCATGAACTTCCAGGCCATGGAGCCGCTGACCGCCAACGGCAGCGACCAGCCGGTTGAGGTGCCGCGCGGCGCCACATTGGTGGTGCATCCGCTGGCGGCGAACGTGGAGGTCCGCGACGTGGCCGGCGGGACCGCCAAGCTCACGATCCCGGCCGACTCGATGGTGATGCTCGGACCGTCGTATGGCCAGACGGTGTACCTGAAGGCGACGGCCGGCACGGTGATCGAACTCGCGGTGACGTAGCCGGGGCGCGGCAGTCAAGGAGGACTCAGTCATGCCCAACTTCGTTCTGGGAATGAACGCGAAACTGTACCACGGCGCGGCGGGCGGCTCCGCGGCGACCGAACTCACCAACG
>JAGPES010000426.1 GCA_018057015.1 Pseudomonadales bacterium
GCGACGCAACACGCGCGTGGCAAGCTCCTTGTCGTTGCCCTCGAGCGCGGCGATCCCGTCCTCGAGCTGCTCCAGCACCAGCCGCCCCATGTCCAGCACCGCGCGGTGCAGGTTCTCGAGGTCCTCGTTGTACTGCTGTACCGTGTGCTGACCGATGTCGCCCTTGCCCATGACCATGAACCCGCCTCCCGTGATCAGCCGAAGCGGCCGGTGATGTAGTCTTCGGTCTGCTTGTTCCGCGGGTTGGTGAACACCGCGTTGGTGTCACCGAACTCGACGAGTTCGCCCAGGTACATGAATGCCGTGTAGTCCGAGACACGCGCGGCCTGCTGCATGTTGTGCGTGACGATCAGGATCGAGACCTTGTCCTTGAGACGGTTGATCAGGTCCTCGATGTTCGCCGTGGCGTTGGGATCCAGCGCCGACGTGGGTTCGTCGAACAGCAGCAGCTCGGGCGCCGTGGCCAGCGCGCGCGCGATGCACAGCCGCTGCTGCTGGCCGCCCGAGAGGTTGAAGGCCTGGTCCTGCAGTCGGTCGCTGACCTCCTCCCACAGCGAGGCGTCCTTCAGCGCCTGTTCGACCTTGTCGGCCATCGCGCTCTTGTTGCGCTCGCCACGCACGCGCAGCCCGTAGGCGATGTTCTCGAAGATCGACTTGGGGAAGGGGTTGGGCTTCTGGAACACCATGCCGATGCGCATGCGCACCTCGATCGGGTCGACCGACTTCGCCAGGATGTTCACGCCGTCGGGCTGGAACACGATCTCGCCGCCGTAACGGTTGCGCACCTCCCCGAGGTCGTGCATGCGGTTGAAGCAGCGCAGGAAGGTCGACTTCCCGCAGCCAGAGGGGCCGATCAGCGCCGTTACCTTGTGCTCCCAGATCGGCATGGTGACGCGCCTCAGCGCCTGCACCTCGCCGTAGTGGAAATCCAGCGCACGCGCCTCGGCCTTGAGGCTCTGACCCGGCGTGCCCGCGACCGGGGGAAGCGATCCCGTCGTCATGTTCCTGTTCATGCTCACGTCGTTCATTTCGCTTACCATTTGATTCGTTTCCTGTAGCGCAGGCGCAGCCAGATCGCGGTGGCGTTCATCAGCAGTGTCATCACCACCAGTATCACGCCCGCCGCCGCCGCGTTCTCCTGGAACGCGGCCTGGGGGCGCGACATCCAGTTGAACATCTGTATCGGCATCACCGTGAACGGTGACTTGAGCCACTCGAAGGATACGAAGGGGAACTGCGTGCTGAGCGGCGCCTCGGGCAGGAAGGCGATGAAGGTCAGCGCGCCGATGGTGATGATCGGCGCGGTCTCGCCTATCGCGCGCGCCAGCCCGATGATCACGCCGGTCAGGATGCCGCCGGTGGAGTACGGGACGATGTGGTCGCGCACCATCTGCCAGCGCGTCGCACCGAGCGCGTAGGCCCCCTCGCGGATGCTCGAGGGTATCGCGCGGATCGCCTCGCGCGTCGCCACGATGATGATCGGCAGGATCAACAGCGCCAGCGTCAATCCGGCCGAGAGGATGCTCTGGCCGAAATCGAGCGCGTAGACGAACAGCCCCAGCGCGAGCAGGCCGTAGATGATCGAGGGTACGCCGGCGAGGTTGTTGACGTTGATCTCGATGATCTCCGTCACCCAGTTGCGCCGCGCGTATTCCTCGAGATAGACCCCGGCGGCAACGCCGAGCGGAATGGCGGTGATCGCGGTCAGCAGCATCACCAGGCTCGAGCCCACGATGGCGCTGAGGATGCCGGCATTCTCGGCGCGCCGCGAGGGGAAGTGCGTGAAGAAATCCCAGTTCAGTCGGCCCGCCCCGTCCTGGACCAGCCCGGCGAGCAGCACCGCCAGCGTCAGCACGCCGATCATCAGGCAGAGCAGCCCGATGATCACGAACACCTTGTCCCACTGCTTGCCGCGCGCCACCAGGCGGCGGATCTGCTGCATATCCTGTGGCATCAGTAGGCCTCGCGGAAACGCTTGCGTGCCAGGTGACCCAGCACATTGAAGAACAGCGTCATCAGCACCAGCACCAGGCCGACGGCGAAGATGCTCTGGTACTCGATGCTGCCGTGTGGCAGGTCACCCAGCGCCACCTGCACGATGAACGCGGTGATGGTGGCGCCGGGCTCGCGCGGGTCCCAGGTGAAGTTGGGTTGCTGCCCCGCCGCCACGGCGACCACCATGGTCTCGCCGATGGCGCGCGAGACGCCGAGGATGTAGGCTGCGACGATGCCCGAGGTCGCTGCGGGCACGACCACGCGCAGCGCCGTCTGTAGCCGCGTGGCACCCATCGCGTACGAGCCCTCGCGCATGTGCAGCGGCACCGCGCGCATCGCGTCCTCGGCGACGGAACTGATGTAGGGAATGATCATGATGCCGATCACCAGGCCGGGGCCGAGCATGTTGAAGCCGGGCAGTTCCGGCATGAAGTACTGCAGCGCCGGCGTGACCATGACCAGCGCGAAGTAGCCGAACACCACGGTCGGGATGCCTGCCAGCAGTTCCAGCACGGGTTTGGCGATCTCGCGCGTGCGATGCCCCGCGAACTCGCTGAGGTAGATCGCGGTGATCGTGCCCACCGGCACCGCGAGCAGCAGGCCGACCGTGGTGGTGACCAGCGTGCCCGCGAGCAACGGGGCGACGCCGTAGTGCTTCTCGCTGAACATGATGGTCCACTGTGTGTCGGTGAGGAAATCGATCAGCGGAACATGCTCGAAGAAGGCCGCGGACTCGAGCACGAGAATCGCGACGATGGCCACCGTGACCGCCACCGCGCTGAACGCTGCGAGGAACAGCACGCCCTCGATCAGCCGCTCGCTGACATGCCGCAACGGACGGTGCGCGAAGCGGTTTCCCGGGTTTGTCGCTGCCGCCGCTGGCGCGGTGCTGTTCGGATTCATGGCATGGTTCCATCAAGAATGGGCGGCGGAGAATGCACGAAAAAAAACGGGGTGGCGGCGGCTGAGCGCCACGCACCACCCCAAGCTTCCTCAGGGGAACCGAACCGGTCAGAGCTTGCCTTCGCGGGCCAGCAGTTCCTCGACTTTCAGGCCGACTTCCGACTTGCCGCCGAAGCCGGTGCCGAGCTTGCCGTCGTTGAAGTTCTTCAGGGCGAGTTCGTAGGCCGCAGCCGGCAGGTCGACAAAGCCCACTTCACGCGTCAGGGCACCGCCTTCCTTCAGGTAGAACTCCACGAACTTGCGCACTTCCGGACGCTGAACCGACTTCTCTTTCACGTAGATGAAGATCGGACGCGACAGCGGGGTGTAGGTGCCATCGTTAACGGTTGCGATCGAGGGCAGCACGCCGGTCGAGCCGCCGGGTGCCACGATCGGCACCGCGCGCAGCGTGTCCTTGTTCTCCTCGTAGTACGCCAGGCCGAAGTAGCCG
>JAGPES010000427.1 GCA_018057015.1 Pseudomonadales bacterium
TCGCCGTGGGTCAGGTTGAGGCCGCCGCGTCCCGCGAGCAGGAACTTGCGCCCGACCGAGGGCATGGCGTCGAACACCGTGACCTGCAGCCCTGCGTTGGCGAGCAGCTCGGCGGCGATCAGGCCGGCAGGCCCGCCACCGATCACGCCCACGTGGGCCGGGCGAGCAGGTGCGCCTTGCCGGTGGGTGCGCGCGGGCTGGTGAATGGGGGTCATGAGGGTGCCGGGTAGGCAGTCGGGCCCGACGCGACGCAGGGTCAGGCGAGGCGCGTGCGAAAGCCCGCGGGCACCGGCGCCTTGGTGCGTGTGCGGTAGTCGAAGAACACAATGCCGGTCTTGCCGCGCGCGACCTCGCGGCCGGTCGCGGCGTCGGCCATGCGCCAGACCAGATCGCAGCCGTACTCGCCGAAGTCGGTGGCGGCCATCTCGACCTGCATGGTCTCGCCGTGGAAGGCTTCGGAGCGGTACTGCAGCGCGGCGTCGGCGACGATGATGCCGACGCCCTCGACGTCGAGCTCGGTGTAGCCCAGCGACTTCAGGAACCGCAGGCGCGCCTCGGACACCACGCCGAGCAGTTGCGCGTTGTCGAGGTGGTTGCCGTAGTTGATATGGGAGATCAGCAGCGGGATGGCGGTGCTGAAGGCAAAGCGGTCGGGCAGTTCGATCCTGATGCGGGCCATGGGCGGTGCGGCGTCGAGCGCGGCTTGGAAAAGGAAAGGCCCGAGCGTAATCGCCCGGGCCTGTGAGGGGCAAGCGGCGCCGTCCTGCGCCACCCGCGGTTTCGTCAGCCTTGCGGCGGAATGCGCAGCATCTGGCCCGGGTAGATCTTGTCCGGGTGGCTGAGCATCGGCTTGTTGGCCTCGAAGATCACCGGGTACTTGTTGGCGTCGCCGTAGAACTTCTTCGCGATCGCCGACAGGGTGTCGCCACGCACCACGGTGTGGAACTGCGCTTCCGGCTCGGCGCGCGCCACCGACAGCTTGTTCTCCACTTCCGCGACCCCGGCGACGTTGCCGGCGGCGAGCAGGATCTTCTCGCGCGTGGCCTGATCCGGCGCCGTGCCCGAGACCGTGACCAGCGAGCGCGCGCCGTCGAAGCTGATGCCGAGGTCCGGCGGGGCAAGCTTGAGCGCGACGATGTAGTTGTGGATGGCTTCTGCGGCCTTGGCATTGACGGCTGCCGGCTCGGCGGCGCTTGCTGCGGCCTTGGCTTCGCCGGTGCCGAACAGCTTTTCGCCTGCTTCCTTGATGAATGCGAACAGACCCATATGAACCTCCTGTCGGTTGGAAATGCTATCCCTAGGATAAACGCTTAAGCGCAGGGGGTCCATGCGCGGTGGCGGCAGCCAGAGGCAGGACGGCGCGGGTACGGAGTGGCGTCCTGTGCACCGAAGCGGTGCATAACGCATTGTATTTGCATGAAAATGGTATTTTTGATGCAGCGCATGCACCGAAAGCGGGAATCTGATGCACAATGCTGGGGATTTCGCGATGGCCTGGGGTAAACCCTAGGGCCGTCGCGTGCGCGTGTCCGCTCGCTTTATCTGTCGTCAATCAACCCATGGGTCCAACATCATGAAATACCAGTCCCTCGAGGAGTTCCTGGCCTACGTCGAACAACGCAATCCCGGCCAGCCCGAGTTCTTGCAGGCGGTCAGCGAGGTCATGGAGAGCCTGTGGCCCTTCATTTCGGCCAACAAGCGCTACGCCGAGCATTCGCTCCTCGACCGACTGATCGAGCCCGAGCGCGTGATCATGTTCCGCGTGTCGTGGGTGGACGACAAGGGCGACGTCCAGGTCAACCGCGGCTACCGCATCCAGCACAGCTCGGCCATCGGCCCCTACAAGGGCGGTCTGCGCTTCCACCCCTCGGTGAACCTGTCGATCCTCAAGTTCCTGGCCTTCGAGCAGACGTTCAAGAATGCGCTGACCACGCTGCCCATGGGCGGCGGCAAGGGCGGCTCCGACTTCGACCCCAAGGGCCGCAGCCCGGGCGAGATCATGCGCTTCTGCCAGTCCTTCATGACCGAGCTGTATCGCCACGTCGGCCCCGACACCGACGTGCCGGCCGGTGACATCGGCGTGGGCGGTCGTGAAGTCGGCTTCATGGCCGGCATGATGAAGAAGCTGTCGAACAACGCCGCGTGCGTGTTCACCGGCAAGGGCCTGCCCTTCGGCGGCTCGCTGATCCGTCCGGAATCGACCGGCTACGGCACCGTCTATTTCGCCAACGCGATGCTCGAGCACGCCGGCCGCGACTTCAAGGGCCTGCGCGTCTCGGTGTCCGGTTCGGGCAACGTCGCCCAGTACGCGATCGAAAAGCTGATGCAGCTCGGCGCCAAGCCGATCACCTGCTCCGACTCCAGCGGCACGGTGATCGACGAGGCCGGCTTCACGCCCGAGAAGCTCGCCATCCTCATGGAGATCAAGAACCACTACTACGGCCGCGTCGCCGAATACGCCGAGCGCGTCGGTGCCCGCTTCGAGCCGAACGTGCGCCCGTGGCACGTGCCGGTCGATGTCGCCCTGCCGTGCGCGACCCAGAACGAGCTCGACGCCAACGACGCCGCCACCCTGGTCAAGAACGGCGTGATCGCCGTGGCCGAGGGCGCGAACATGCCGAGCACGATCGAAGCCGTGAAGATCTTCGAGCACAACGGCGTGCTGTACGCCCCGGGCAAGGCCTCCAACGCCGGCGGCGTGGCGACCTCGGGCCTGGAGATGAGCCAGAACGCGATGCGTCTGTCGTGGACCCGCGACGAGGTCGATGCCCGCCTGAAGGAGATCATGCTCGGCATCCACGCTGCCTGCCTGAAGTACGGCCAGCGCGAGGACGGCACGGTGAGCTACGCCGACGGCGCCAACGTCGCCGGCTTCGTCAAGGTGGCCGAGGCGATGCTGTCGCAGGGCGTGATCTGACCCTTGCCGCGTGCCGCGGTGCCGACTGGCGCTGCGGCACGACTGCAAAAAGCTCGCGGCTGGCGCCGCTCCTACTGCAAAGCGTCCGTAGCCTTGCACGGTAGGAGCGGCGCCAGCCGCGAGCCTTTTCGGAAGACCATCGCGCCGATCGTGCGCGTGCATGCCGCAGGGGCGTGATGCCGATGCGATTGCCTTGCCGCCGCAGGAGTCTGCCCGCCGGTGTTTCGCGTCCATCGGCTAAACTGCCGCGCAAGCATGCAAACAGGAGCCCGCCGCCCATGATCCAGGCCACCATCGTCCCCGTCACCCCCTTCCAGCAGAACTGCAGCATCCTGTGGTGCGAGCGCACCATGAAGGCGGCGGTGGTCGACCCCGGTGGCGACATCGACCGCATCCTCGCCGCGGTGGCGAAGCTGGGCGTGACCGTGGAGAAGATCCTGATCACCCACGGCCACATCGACCACGCC
>JAGPES010000428.1 GCA_018057015.1 Pseudomonadales bacterium
AGGTCTGCTCGACGTACTCGCGCTTGATGTTGCGCAGCAGGTCCATCGGCTTGACGTGGTTGGCGGCGAAAGCCTGATAGGGCACGCCGAAGTAGCGCGCAGCCGCGGCGCCGAGCTCGGCGGCGCTGAGCCCGAGCTGGGAGATCAGCACCGCCTCGGTGCCGGCACCGCTCTCGCGGCCTTCGCGCGCGGCATCGGCGAACTCTTCGGCAGTGATGCGGCCGTCGACGACCAGGGCATCGAAGCGCGAACGCAGCCGCCCGGGCTGGCGGCTGTGGCGCAGGAAGGCCACGCCCAGCGTCTGCGCGAGACCGAGTACGCCCTCCTCGGCGACCTTGGAGAACGGCTCGCCGTTCAGCGTGTTGATGAGCTGGACCACCCCGAGCAGACCGCCGGTGTCGGGATCGCGGATCGGCGCCACCAGCATCTGCCGCGAATGGAATCCGGTGCTCGCATCCACCTCGCGCCGCAACTGCAGGGCCGGAGAGATGCGGCGCAGCTCCTCGTCGTCATAGACGTCGCGGATGTTCACCAGCGCACCGCTCAGGGCCACGTAGCCGGCGATGCTGTTCGCGCCGATCGGCAGGCGGATGCTCTGCACGCCGCTCAAGCCGGTCTTGACCCGGGTGACGATCGTTCCGCCGCTCTCCTCGACCGCGTAGATCGTGAAGCGCTCGGCCTCGAACAGCGCGCACAGCTCGGGCGCGAGCTCGAGCATGATTTCGTCCACGTCCTTGCTGGCGTGGATACGGTTGGTCAGCAACTGCAGGCCCTTGAAGAAGGCCAGCCGGCGCGACACGACGCCGGACGGGGACGGGCTTGCGATCATCTCGCTGAGGTCTCCTCGATGTAGGCCCGGCACGCGCTGCGCCCGGGCTTGCTGGCTCGAACGCCGCCGGCCGGGCGTCGCTCAGAATTCGAGCACGTCACCCTGGTCGAGACGACGTACCGTCAGCGCGCTGCCGGCCGCACGCAACTGTTCCATGATGCGCTCGCCGACACCCGGCTTGAGGTGGCTGATGTGCACCGCCGGCGCGCCGTGCAGCTCGTCGAGCATGGTACGGGACATGCTCGGGCACAGGTGGCGCGAGGCCACCGCGAGGCCGTGCTGCTCCTCGGCGAACGCCGTCTCCAGGATCAGGTGGCGCAGGTCGGGGCAGGCGTTGATTGCGGCGACGAGCTCCGGGCAGTAGGCGGTGTCGCCCGAGAATACGAGCTGCCCGGCACCGCTGTCCAGGCGGTAGGCCACCGCCGGCACGGTATGCCGCGCCGGCAGGGCGGTCACGCCCCGACCGCCCAGCGACACGGTCTCGCCGACACCGATCGTCTGAAATCGCATGTACGGGTTGGCATGATCGGGGATGGTGGAAAAGTCCGGCCAGATCAGCCAGTTGAAGATGTGCGAATGCAGGATGCGGATGGTTTCGGCGCTCGCATGCACCACCACCGGCGACTCGCGCAGCTCGCCCACCGAGTCGATCAGCATCGGCAGGGCCGCGATGTGGTCGAGATGCGCATGGGTCAGAAAGACGTGATCGATGCCCTTGAGCACCGCGAGCGGCAGATCGCCCGCGCCCGTGCCGCAGTCGATCAGGATGTCGTGGTCGACGAGAAAGGACGTGGTGCGCGACTGCGAACCGCCGATCCCGCCGCTGCAACCGAGCACCTTGAGTTTCATCACCTCGACCACCCGCATGACCGGCAGTGCAAGGGCTGCCGCGTAATCCTCATCCTGGTGCGGACCTTATCATCCGGGCTCAGCCATGGGCGCGGCACAAAATCACGCCGTCGGCGGGCCTCAGCGCTGCAGGAAGAACTCCATCTTGACGCCCGCCAGCTCGATGATGTCGTGGTCGTGCAGCAGGCGCGCCTGGGCATCGATGGCCTGGCCATTGACGAGCGGAAAGCTGGCGCCCTCGACATGGGTGATGAAGTAGCCGTGCGGCCGCCGGGTGATCACCGCGACCTGCCGGCCCGGCTTGCCGAGCGTGGTCAGCGACTTGGTGAGCTGCAGCTCGCGCCCGGCGTTGGCGCCACTGAGCACCTGGATGACACCGAGCCCGCCTGCCGTACCGGCGCTCGCTGCCGCGGCCTCGGCCTGCGCGACCGCCTGCCGCGCCGCGGCCGAGATGATCTGCGTCTCGCGCGGCGCCGGCCCTGCGGGGGGCGCCGGCACGACGGTCGCGGTGCCCGGCATCTCGAAGGATGCGAGCGCGGCGGTCTCGATCATCTCGGACGCCGACAACCCGGGCCTGGTGTCGTCGACGATGAACTTGATCTTGTACTTGCCGAGCTCGATGACGTCGTTGTTGCGCAGGACATTCTTCTTGACCGGCTGACCGTTCAGGTAGGTGCCGTTGGTGCTGTTGCGGTCTTCCAGGAAGGCATCGTTGGTGATGCAGGTGATGACCGCGTGATGGCCGCTGATCGCCAGGTTGTCGATCTGGATGTCGTTGTCCGGCTTGCGGCCGATGGTCGTGCGCTCCTTGCCGAGCGGCATTTCCTTGAGCACCAGCCCGTCCATGCTGAGAACCAGTTTCGGCATTGCCCCTACCTGTACGAAAGTTGCCCTGGCGCCGCACGACGCGCAGCGACTGAAGATCAAGTGGGAATTCTAGCGCGCGACCGCAGCCCGTTAACAAAAAAGGCGCCGGACTTGCCGGCGCCTTCGTGACACATTCAACGCTTCAGGTTCAGAGCATGGCCTTCAACAGCTTGGCCATTTCCGACGGGTTGCGCGTGACCGTGAAACCGCACTCTTCCATGATGGCGAGCTTGGCGTCGGCGGTGTCCGCACCGCCCGAGATCAGCGCGCCGGCGTGACCCATGCGCTTGCCCGCGGGCGCAGTGACGCCGGCGATGAAGCCGACGATCGGCTTCTTCATGTTGGCCTTGCACCACATCGCGGCTTCGGCTTCGTCCGGACCGCCGATCTCGCCGATCATGATCACCGCGTCGGTGTCCGGATCGTCGTTGAACATGCGCATCACGTCGATGTGCTTGAGACCGTTGATCGGGTCGCCGCCGATGCCGACCGCCGAGGACTGGCCGAGGCCGATCTCGGTGAGCTGGGCCACGGCTTCATAGGTCAGCGTGCCGGAACGCGACACGACGCCGATGCGGCCCTTGCGGTGGATGTGGCCGGGCATGATGCCGATCTTGATCTCGTCGGGCGTGATCAGGCCGGGGCAGTTGGGGCCGAGCAGCAGGGTTTCCTTGCCGCCTTTGGCAACCTTCTGCTTCATCTTGTTGCGCACCATCAGCATGTCGCGCACGGGAATGCCTTCAGTGATGCAGATCGCCAGGTCGAGGTCGGCTTCGCAGGCTTCCCAGATGGCGTCGGCAGCGCCCGCGGGCGGCACGTAGATGACCGATACGGTGG
>JAGPES010000429.1 GCA_018057015.1 Pseudomonadales bacterium
CCGCCGGCGATCACCTGCCCGCCAGACGTGCGGGTTGAGTGCGACGCGAGTGTCGACCCTCTGCTGCCGCTCACAGCAGGAATCGGCGCGAGCGCGACGCTGCTTCCTGGCGGTGTGGCTCACCTGTACACGGCGGACGGCGGAGTAGGCAGCGCGTTTGTGCGCCTGACGATCCCGGGCGGCATCGCCCTTAAGGACATCGAGGCTCTGAGCTATTCCGCCAAGGTCGTCGAGCTAGGGCAGAGCACTTGGTTGCCCGAGGTTGTTCTGAACATCGATGCCGACGGCGACGGGCTGCTGGAGGGAACCGGTGTGGCGTGGATGACGCCCGCCCCGTCCCACGACCCGGCGGCGCTGGGTGATGACAACTTCCTAGCCGGTGATGGAATCCCAGTAACTGAGACGGACGCCGACTTTGTGGAGCGCGATGTCCTGGAGGATTACAGGTTCTGGTCGGCCGACGACGAGCGCGACGAATCCTCGTCGTTCTATTTGCCCCTAACCGAGCTGGAGTTCCCCGCGCACGGGATCGACGCGCACGATCTGGTAATGTCGGTCGACTTCGTCGTGGGCACGTGCAGTAATTGGCGCGGCTCGGTGATCGAGATTGCGAGCGTGACGCTTAATGGCACAACGTATACGCCGAGCGCCACGGGCCACGCGACCGTGAGCGACAACTGCGATCCGGCGCCTGTGATCAGCTACACTGACGGTGAGCCGGAGCTTCTTGATCAGCCGACATGTCCAGGCCACTACAGCTTCGTGCGCACCTGGACGGCAACGGACGCCTGCGGCAACTCCGCGACATGTGCGCAGACCATTACCGTTGAGGACACGACGCCGCCGACGTTCACGCCACCGTCCCACCTGACACGTAAGGCGGATGCCGGCGGTTGCGAGCTCAGGCTCACTGCCGACGAGATCGGGTGGCCGTCTGAGCTGGAGGACAACTGCTCGGTCCTCAGTGGCGCCAACGTGAGCTGGGAGCGCAGTGACGGAGCCGAGGATCTCACCACGCCGTTCACTGTCGCGGAAACCACGATCACCTGGACCGTAACGGACGAGTGCGGTAATAAGGACGAATACGTTCAGACCATCACCATCGAGCAGCGTAACATCGTCGAAGTAGATATCGAACTCGAAGGCGATCTTAATCCTTCGGGTGACGCGCTAACGCGCTGCATTACGTTCAAGTTCTACGATTGCCAAGGCGCCACCGAGCCGGCCGAGGAGCGCGTCGAGGTTAATTTCTCGGTGCAGGGCGGCGTTGGCGTTGCCGATGTGGACTTTGAGGTCGACTGCGGCGCTTACAACTTCATCACCGCCGAGGACGAGCTACATACGCTCACCAGCCGTGTGCCGCTAGTTGTCGAGGATGGTCACTACAGCGCCGACTTCACCGGCCAGGACAACAGGCTCATCCAGGGCGACCTGATCGACCAGTACGACGGGGATGGCGGCTGGATTGACATCCTGGACTTCGCCGTGTACGTCAACCAGTGGGGTTGGCCGTGGGAAACCGGTGCCGGAGCGGATACCGTTTGCGAAACGCCATTCCCGCATGCCGACATGAATGGCGACGGCGCCGTCGACGAGAGCGACTTCTCGTTTATCACCGCCAACTTCTGGAAGATAGGCGACGCCGCGCCTTGCGACGTGCTGCGGACGATCGGGGCCGGTAACCTGCGTGGGCCGCGGGCTGCTATTACGGTGGCCGAACTGCATCTGCTCGGCCTGTCTGACCTGGTCCCGGCCGACCTGAATGGCGACCGCGTCGTGGATGAGGCCGATATCATGGCGTTCATGTCCGGCGCCACGCCCAAGCCCCAGAAGCAACTGCCGGCGGCGAGCGAAAAGCTCGAATCCGAGCCGGCCGAGGTGGCCCCTGGGCTGCTCGACTTGATCCCCGCCAAGCTGCAGCGCTAGGCGGGCAGCCGTAACTCACTGTGCCCCCGACCGCCGCCGGGGTAACTAACCGGCGGCGGTGGGGAGCCAGTGATGCGGCGGCCGGCAACCTCTACAGCCGGCCGCTTATCAGCCGCAGGCGGCGTGCAGCTCCGGCCGCACGCCGCCCCGGCCGGCAAAGTGAATGAAAAATTTCCCACAGGCAGACGGTAAGAGGCACGATGCCGGCTGCCGAACGCCGGCTGCAAAGGCCGGATGGCAAACGCCGGATGCCAAGGGCCTGACACCAAATGCCGCTTGGCAAAAGCGCGAAGCCAGAGGCGCCAAGTGCCAGATACAGAATGTAAACGGGGGCTGAGAAGCGAGAATTGGAAGAAGCAGCGATGGACTATAAGGAGGTATCGAAGATGCGCACCCCGGAGAGCAGAAGTCGCAAGTCAGAACTGCGAGCTCATGACTGGCGGAGGCTGAGGCCGGCGATTGTCGCCGCGGCCGCAATCCTGTTTTTGGGTGCCGTGCCGCTGGCGGCGAATATCAATCTCGAGTGGCGCCCGCTCTTTCAGACGGTGCGCGCAGGCGACCAGGTCGCGATCGGCCTGTACGCCGTCTCCGACAGCGACGAGGACCAGCACTTCAACTCGGCCCAGGCCATCATCTTCTGGGACCCGACGGTGCTGCAACTGACGGGCACTGACGTGACCGGCAGCATCGGCCTGAGCACGTCGGCCTTCCTGTTCGGCAACTCGTTCGGCCTGAACGAGGCCAACCCGCCGGCCGACGGCGATGCCCTGTGGGTCGGCATGGTGTCGCTGGGCGAGACGCGGCCGGCGCACCCGGCCCCGGAGGGCTCGCTGTTGACGTACATCACCTTCACCGCGCTGGCCGAAAGTGACATCGAGGGCACGGCCGTGAGCCTGGTTCGAAGTGTCACGCTGCCGGGCCACCCGACGGCGCGTAGCAAGGTGATGTCCGGCACGCACGATGCGCTGGGGACCTTGAGCGGTCCGGCGATAGTGGACGTGCTGGGCGTGTGCGGCGACGTCAATTGCGACGGGGCGACGAACGTTTTTGACATAGATCCGTTCGTGCTGGCGTTGGTGGACGAAGAGGGCTACGAAGCCGCTTTTCCCGACTGCGATTACTTGCGGGCGGATACTAATTGCGATGGTCACGTGAATGTGTTCGACATCGACCCGTTCGTGGAGTGCCTGGTGGCCGGTGGCGGACACACGTGTGATTGAGGCGAGGCGAGGGCGGGAAGGCAGCGATCCGAGCCCGAAGCGCTAGCGAGGGCAAGGGATCAAGGGATCAAGAAATGCGCACTGCTTGAGCTGCGCTTTCAGGCAGTGGCATCCATGAGCGAGCCGTCGTCAAGTGCGTTGCGGAGCCGTTAGCGAGGGCATGCCCGCGCCGCTGCGCGGCTTGGGCATGGCATCCGGCGCTAGCGCGACTGCGCGGCGATAGTGGCTGCGCAGG
>JAGPES010000039.1 GCA_018057015.1 Pseudomonadales bacterium
CGCGGCGCGCCCACGGCAGGGGCGGCCGGATCGTGGCCGGCTGCACCTATACTGTGCCGATGATGCGATTGCCGCCCTTGATCCTGCTGCTCGTCTGCCTGCTGGGCGCAACCCCGCACGGGCGGGCCGACGAGGCCGTCGATGCGGCATCGGGCACGGTGCGGCTGCTGCTGAGCACCGAGCCACCGAGCCTGGACTCGGTGCGCGCGACGGACCAGGTGAGTTTCTTCGTACTCGCGCACCTGATGGACGGTCTGCTGCAGTACGACGCCGACAACCGCCTGGCGCCGGCATTGGCCGAGCGCTGGGAAGTGCGCCCCGACGGCGCGACTTTCTGGCTGCGCCGCGGTGCCACCTGGGAGGACGGTGCGCCCGTCACCGCGCGCGACTTCGTCTACGCCTGGCGCGAGGTGCTGCGGCCCGCGAACGCCGCGCCCTACGCCTCGCTGCTCTACCCGCTGCAGAACGCGCGCGCGATTGTCTCTGGCGAGCTGCCGGTCGAGAGCCTTGGCGTCAGCGCGCCGCAGGACTACCGCCTCGAGCTCGCATTCGGGCAGCCCTGCGCCTGGTTCCCGGCGCTCACCGCCTTCATGACGCTGCTGCCGCTGCGGCAGGAATTTCACGCCGCGCATGGCGGACGTCATGCGGCCGACGCCGGCCGCCTGCTCGCGAACGGACCGTTCCGGCTCGCGCGCTGGGTGCACGGCGCGGAACTGGTGCTGGAGAAGAACCCGCGCTACTGGAATGCCGGCGCGATCCGCCTGCAGCGCATCGCGGTGCCCTACATGACCACCGATGCGCAGGCCGAGCTGAACCTGTTCCTCGACGGGCGCATCGCGATGGCAAACATCGCACCGGACTCGGTGCGCCAGGCACTGCTGGAACGGCGGCGGCTGCGCCGCTTCGCCGATGGCTATGTGCACTTCCTGGCGTTCAACTTCCGCGAGGGCAGGGCGACGCGAAGCCTCCCGCTGCGCCGCGCCATCCAGGCCGCGCTGGATCCGGGCGAGATCGTGAACCATGTGCTGCGCATGCCGGGCCTGCGGCCCGCCGAATCACTGTTCCCCACGGTGCTGCGCGGTAGCGAGCGACCGTTCATCGAGGAGTACCCGTTGCCGGCACCGGTGCGCGGTGATGCGATCGCGCAGCGCGAGCTCGCCGCTGCGCTCGCGCAGCTGGGCGTGACCGAGCTGCCGCCGCTGCACCTGCTGACCGGGGAGGCGCCCACGGCGTTGCGCATCGGGGAATACGCGCAGGCGCGCCTCGCCGAGGTGCTGGGCGTGCGCGTGCGTCTCGATCGCCAGATCACCAAGCAGCGGCTGCAGCAGATGGCGCGCGGTGACTTCGACCTTGCGCTGCAGAACTGGGGACCGGATTTCGACGATCCCGTGACCTTCGCCGAGCTGCTGGCGTCGTGGAACCCGATCAACCGCGGGCAGTATCGCAGCGCCGGGTACGACCGCTGGCTCCGCGTGGCGCTGGGCTCGACGGAGCAGGCGCAGCGGCTCGCCGCGTTCGATGCGATACAGCGACTGGTGCGCGACGAGGCGCCGCTGATTCCCGTATACGAGAACGCGCGGCTCTACGTGCAGCATCCTGCGCTGCAGGGGGTGGTGCGCGCGCCCTTCTTCGGGGACCCCAACCTGCGCCACGCCCGGATCGGGGCGCGCTGAATGCCCGGCGTGGCTGCCCGCGGCGCGTTCCACTATGATCGGCTGGTCACTGGCCCGCGGTCCCCCGCATGAGCGTCCCCCTGCCCGATCCCGAGCTTCTGCGCATGGTCGCGCTCGCCTGCGGGCTCGGCGTCACGCTGCTCGGTGCGGGCCATGCGCTGCTGACCAAGCGCGATCCGCGCAGCGCTGCCGCGTGGGTGAGCCTGTGCGTGTTTTTCCCCGTGGTCGGGGTGCTGGCCTACATCGCGCTCGGCAACAACCGCATCCGCACCCGCGCGCGGCGCCTGCACGCACTGCCGCAGCACGAGCAGCCGGCGCCGCCGCTGGTGCGCGAGCACGTTGCCGCCGAGCACCTGATCGCGCCGGAGTACCGCAACCTCGCGTATCTCGGCCTCGCGGTGAGCGGCAACGAGCTGTTGACGGGCAACAGCATCGAGGCGTTGTACTGCGGCGAGAATGCCTATCCCGCGATGCTGCTCGCGATCCGCGAGGCGCGTCGCCACGTCTACCTTGCCAGCTACATCTTCGACTCGCGTGGCATCGGCGCCGAGTTTGTCGAGGCGCTGGGCCAGGCGCGTTCGCGCGGCGTCGAGGTGTGCGTGCTGCTCGACGGCTTCGGCGAGTTCTACTCGCTGCCGCGCGTGGGCGCGCGGCTTCGCGCAGCGGGCGTGCAGGTTGCGCGCTTCCTGCAGCCGCGGCTGTGGCCGCCGAACTTCACGCTGAACCTGCGCAACCACCGCAAGATCCTCGTCATCGACGGCGAGCTGGCGTTCACCGGCGGCATGAACATCCGCAACAAGCACATCGCGGTACCCGGCCTGCGCCCCGCCGCGGTGATCGACGTGCACTTCCGACTGCGTGGGCCGGTCGTCACGCAGATCCAGGAGGTTTTCGCGGCTGACTGGCTGTTCAGCACGCGCCAGGCGCTGACACCGCCGTCGCGCGCGGCGCAAGTCACCATGTTGCCGGAGGAGGCCGAATGCCGCGTGATCGTCGACGGCCCCAACGAGGACCTCGACAAGCTGCTGTGGGTGCTGGTGGGGGCGATCTCGGCGGCGCGCGCCAGCATCCGGATCATGACGCCGTACTTCCTGCCGCCGCGCGAGCTCGCCGTGGCGCTGCAGACGGCTGCGCTGCGCGGCGTCGAGGTGACGATCGTGCTGCCGGCGCACAACAATTTCCCGTTCATGACCTGGGCCACGAGCCACACGCTGGGCGAGCTGCTGGAGACCGGGGTGCGCGTGCATTTCTTCACCGGTCCCTTCCTGCACACCAAGTTGCTGCTGGTCGATGACTACTATGCGCAGATCGGTTCCTCGAATCTCGATCCGCGCAGCCTGCGGCTCAATTTCGAGATCGCGGTCGAGATCTACGACCACGCCTTCGGCCGCCACGCGGCGGCGCATTTCGCCGAGATCCTGGCCGGGTCCCGAGAGCTGGTGGTCGAGGCCTGGCGGGGGCGCAGCCTGCCGCGGCGCCTGCGCGATGCGCTGTTCTGGGTGTTCTCGCCGTACCTGTAGCCTCCGCGGGGTGGATCGGCTAACGTAGGCGACCCCGAACAGCCCCCCGGAGAGGGAACAGCCCGATCATGAGCCAGAGCCAGTCCGTCAACATGGAACCGCAGAGGTTTTTCACCGGGGCACTGAACGTGCTCCACGCAGGTTTCATCAAGGCCTCGCGGGCGCAGGCAAAGCGCCACTATGCGCGCGTGCACGGCGGTGCGGTGCTGGAACTGGCGAAGCTGAAGCTGGGTGATGGCTCCGAGCTGCTGTTCCGCGTGGCGCTCGACCAGAGCGCGTACCGAGGCAAGCTCGACTTCGCGACCTTCCGCAAGATGCTGGTGCAATTGCTGGCGAAGCTGCAGGACCGCATCCGCTTCAAGGGCGAACTGAACATCTACCGTAGCGAGGAAACCGGCGGCATGCTGCTGAACCTGCCGTCGATACTCAGCGAGGACGGCCGCACCAACGTGATGATGCTGGGCGTGGACAAGCCCGACCCGGGCGTGGTCACGCTGCGCCTGCAGTTCCTCGACCCCGAGCAGTTCAGGCAGCCGGCGCAGAGTGCATAGTCCTCTGCGGGTTCGGCTTGAGCCGAACCCTCGTCAGGCTGAAGCCCGACCCACAAGACCCCGTGAATCAGGCTGAAGCCCGACCCACAAGAGCCAGTCGACAATACTGTGAATCAGGCTGAAGCCGGACCCACAAGAGCCGGTCGGCAGTCCTGTGCGTCGGCATTCATGCCGACAGGTGCGTTTGCAGGCCCACGAATCAGCGCGAGATCGACACCTTCGGCGCCGCGGGCCGCTCGATGCGCAGCTTCTGCGACGGCGCCATCACGGCGGCGGTGCCGCTCACCACGACCTTGCCGTTCTGGTTGCTGGCCACGGTCTGCAGTTTCACCAGCTTCTTCTCGTCGGTCTTCTCCAGCACCGTCAGCTGTACCGTGATGGTGTCACCGATGCGCACCGGGCGCTCGAAGCGCAGGTCCTGGCCGAGGTAGATGGTGCCGGGTCCGGGCAGCGTCATCGCGATCGCCGCCGAGATCAGCCCACCGGTGTACATGCCGTGCGCTATGCGGCCCTTGAACTGGGTGCCGGCCGCGAATTGCTCGTCGAGATGCACCGGGTTTACGTCGCCCGAAACTGCCGCGAACAGCAGCAGGTCGTCCTCGGAGACGGTGCGCGAGTAGCTCGCGCCCTGGCCGACGGCGATTTCCTCGAAGGTGAAGTTCTCCAGCATCGGCATGGTCCGCGCTCCGGGTCGGTTTTCGGGGAGGAAGGGATTATTGCAGCGCATCCCTGCGATTGCCAGTCGCGAAGCATCTTCGCTACAGTCTGCGCACTCGGCTTCTCAAAACCGCCCGGAGGCGACGAACCGTGATGCACGCAATGGAACTGATCGAGCGGGCACGGGCGGCAGCCGGCATGCCGCAGCACGTCGGGCTGCTGGAGTACGACAGCGTGCAGGCGGTGCTCGCGGCCGCGGCGGCGCGCTTTCCCGACAAGCCCGCGCTGAGCAGCCTGGGCCACACTCTCACGTTCCGCGAGCTCGACAGGCTGACTGCGGCTTTCGCGTCGTGGCTGCAGCATCACACGGACCTGCAGCCCGGGGATCGCATCGCGATCCAGATGCCGAACCTGGTGCAGTACCCGGTGGTGTGCCTGGGGGCGCTGCGCGCCGGGCTGATCGTGGTGAACACCAACCCGCTCTACACGGCACGCGAGATGGAGCACCAGTTCCAGGACTCGGGCGCTACGGCGCTGGTGCTGCTGGCGAACATGGCGGCGAACGCCGCGCCGATAATTCCGCGCACCGGTATCCGCCACGTCGTGGTCACGGAGCTCGCGGACCTGCACCCCTTCCCGCGCCGCCTGCTGATAAACGCCGGCGCGCGCTACCTGAAGAAGATGGTGCCGCCGTACCACATACCGGGCGCGGTGGGGCTGCGCCAGGCGCTGGCGCTGGGCGGGCGCAGCGCGCATCACGAGGCGGCGCCGGCGCCGGACGGGATCGCGGTGCTGCAGTACACCGGCGGAACCACCGGCGTGTCCAAGGGCGCGATGCTCTCGCACGGCAACATCGTCGCCAACATGCAGCAGGCCGGCGTGCTGTTCTCGACCTACGATTTCCGCGAGGGCGAAGAGACGCTGCTGCTGCCGCTGCCGCTGTACCACATCTACGCCTTCAACGCCTGCCTCGGCATGCTTGCGCGCGGCGGCCACACCGTGCTGGTGCCCAACCCGCGCGACCTGAAGAGCCTGGTGGCGGCGTTCCGCAACTCGGGCTGTACCGGTTTCGCCGGGCTCAACACGCTGTTCGTGGCGTTGTGCAATGACGCGGACTTCCGCGCCGTCGACTTCTCGCGGCTCAAGCTCACGATGTCGGGTGGCATGGCGCTCACGATGGCGGCTGCCGGGCGGTGGAAGGAAGTCACCGGCGTGGAGATCGTCGAGGGCTACGGCATGAGCGAGACCTCGCCCGTGATTTCGGTGAACCCCGTCAACGCGAACCGCCTCGGCACCATCGGCATCGCGGTGCCCTCGACCGAGGTGCGCATTGTCGACGACAACGGCAACGAGGTGGCGGCGGGCGAGCCCGGCGAGCTGGTGGTGCGCGGTCCGCAGGTAATGCTCGGCTACTGGAACCAGCCCGGGGAGACGGCGAAGGTGCTATCGCCCGACGGCTGGCTGCACACCGGCGACGTGGCCGTGGTGACGCCGGAGGGTTACCTGAAGATCGTCGACCGCAAGAAGGACATGGTCGTGGTTTCCGGGTTCAACGTGTACCCGAACGAGATCGAGGAGGTCGTGGTCGCGCACCCGGACGTGCTCGAGTGCGCGGCGGTCGGCATCCCCGACGAGCGCACGGGCGAGGCGCTGCGCGTGTTCGTGGTGCCGCGCCATGCCGGCCTGACTCCGGAAGCGCTGCGCGAGTTCTGCCGCGAGAACCTCACCGGCTACAAGATGCCGCGCGAGTTCGTGATCCGCGCCGAGCTGCCGAAGTCCAACGTCGGCAAGATCCTGCGCCGCGAGCTGCGCGACCAATGAGCGCGCGGAGGTACTGAACGCATGGTGGCCAGGCCGCCGCGCGCGGCCGGTCTGCCGCCGGCGCTGAAGGATCTGCAGGCGCGTCTGGCCGAGGGCATGAGCGGTGATGCCGCGCGCCTGAACCGGCAGCTCGCGCAGCTCGCCGACCTGGTACGCCGCGGCAAACCGCACCACCGCCTGCTGGCGGGCATCGAGGCCGCGCTCGCCGAGTCGATCGCGCGTGTGGAGCGGCGCCGCGCGCTGGTGCCGCCGGCGATAAACTACCCCGAGGAACTGCCGGTCTCGGGCGCGCGCGAGCGCATCGCCGCGGCGATCGCGGCGCACCAGGTCGTGATCCTCGCGGGCGACACCGGCTCGGGCAAGACCACACAGCTGCCGAAGCTCTGCCTCGAGCTCGGGCGCGGCGTGCGCGGCATGATCGGCCACACCCAGCCGCGGCGGATCGCCGCACAGGCTGTCGCGGGACGCATCGCCGAGGAACTCGGCCCCGCGGGCGCGGCAACAGTGGCCTGGCAGGTGCGCTTCGCCGACCGTTCCTCGCCCGATACGCTGGTGAAACTGATGACCGACGGCATCCTGCTGGCCGAGATCCGGCACGACCGCCGCCTCGAGCGCTACGACACCATCATCATCGACGAGGCGCACGAGCGCAGCCTCAACATCGACTTCCTGCTCGGCTACCTGAAGCGGCTGCTGCCCGAGCGCCCCGATCTCAAGCTCGTGATCACCTCGGCGACCATCGACGTCGAGCGCTTCGCGCGCCACTTCGACGGCGCGCCGGTGATCCAGGTCGAGGGGCGCACCTACCCGGTCGAGGTCTGGTACCGGCAGCCGCCCGAGCAGGAGCCCGACCTGACGCGCGCGATCGTCGCGGCGATCGAGGAGCTCATCGCGCACGAGCGTGGCACGCCGCACGCCGGTCGCGGCGACATCCTGGTGTTCCACGCCGGGGAGCGCGACATCCGCGAGACGGCGCTGGCGCTGCGCAAGTCCGACATCGCGCACGCCGAGGTGCTGCCGCTGTATTCCCGGCTGTCGCAGGCCGAGCAGGCGAGCGTGCTCAGGCCCGGCGCGCGCGCCGGGCGGCGCATCGTGCTCGCGACCAATGTCGCCGAGACCTCGCTCACGGTGCCGGGAATCCGCTACGTGGTCGACCCAGGGCTGGCGCGCATCAGCCGCTACAGCGTGCGCTCGAAGGTGCAGCGCCTGCCGATCGAGCCGATCGCGCGCGCCAGCGCCGAGCAGCGCAAGGGCCGCTGCGGGCGCGTCAGCGACGGCATCTGCGTGCGGTTGTATTCCGAGGAGGACTTCGCGGCGCGGCCCGCGTTCACGGACCCGGAGATCCTGCGCACCGGGCTGGCCTCGGTGATCCTGCAGATGCACGCGCTGGGGCTGGGAGAGGTGGGACGTTTCCCCTTCCTCGACCCGCCCGAGGAGCGCCAGGTCAACGACGGCGTCCGTTTGCTCGAGGAGCTCGGCGCGCTCGAGGGCAAGCGCCTCACCGCGGTCGGCAGGCAGCTGGCGCGGCTACCCGTGGACCCGCGCATCGGGCGCATGCTGCTGGCGGCGGCCGGGCTCGGCGCGCTGGCCGAGATGCTGGTGATCGCGAGCTTCCTCAGCGTGCAGGATCCGCGCGAGCGCCCCGTCGAGAAGCAGCAGGCCGCCGACGAGAGCCATCGCCGCTTTGCCTGCGCCACCTCTGACTTTGTCTCGGTGCTGCAGTTGTGGGCCTATGTCGAGGAAAGGCGCCAGACGCTGTCGGCGAGCCCGTGGCGAAGACTGTGCCAGCGCGAGTTCCTGTCGTTCATGCGGCTGCGCGAATGGCGCGACATCCACTACCAGCTGCGCCTGATCAGCCGCGAGCTGGGCCTGCGCGAGAACCACGAGCCGGCCAGCGAGGAGACGCTGCATCGCGCGGTGCTCGCGGGCATGCTGACGCACATCGGCACGCGCACCGAGGAGCGCGACTACGAGGGCGTGCGCGGGCGGCGCTTCAACCTGCATCCCGGCTCTTTCGTGTTCCGCAAGCCGCCGAAGTGGGTGGTGGCGGCGGAGCTGGTCGAAACCACGCGGCTCTACGCGCGCAACGTGGCCGCCATCGAGCCCGAATGGGTGCTGCCGTGGGCCGAACACCTGGTCAAGCGCGAGCACCATTCGCCGCACTGGTCGGCGCGCGCGGGCAAGGTGATGGCCAGCGAGCGCATACGCCTGTTCGGGCTGGTGCTCTCGGACAAGCGCAGCGTGGACTTCGGGCGCATCGACCCGGTCCAGGCGCGGCGCCTCTTCATCCAGGGCGCGCTGGTCGAGGGCGATTACCAGAGCAGGCAGAAATTCTGGGCGCACAACCGCGCGCTGCTCGCCGAGGTCGAGGCGCTCGAGGCGAAGGGACGCCGCCGCGACCTGCTGGTCGAGGATCGAGTGATATTCGACTTCTACGACGAGCGCCTGCCGCCCGGGGTGCACGACCATCCGTCGCTGGAGAAATGGCTGCGTTCGGTGCAGGCGCGCGAACCAGAGGCGCTGTGCATGCGGCGCGCGAGCCTGCTGCGCAAGCTCGACGACGGGATCAGCGGCGCGCAGTTCCCCGATGCGCTGGCGTGGCAGGACCTGCGCGTGCCGCTGGTGTACCGCTACGAGCCCGGGCATCCGGCCGACGGCGTGACGGCGGTGCTGCCCCTCGCGCTGCTCGATCACTTCCCGCGCCACCTGCCCGAGTGGCTGGTGCCGGGGTTGCTGCGCGAGAAGCTTATCGCACTGCTGAAGGCGCTGCCCAAGCACTTCCGCAAGGCACTGGTGCCGGTGCCGGACACCGTCGACGCGCTGCTGCCGCGGCTCGTGCCCGGCGACACGCCGCTGGTGCTCGCGCTCGCCGAAGCCGTGCGGCAGGACCGCGGGCTCGCGATACCGCGCGAGGCCTGGCAGGAGGCGGTGCTCGATGCTTTCTACCGCATGAACCTGCGCGTGCTCGACACCGCGGGCGCTGTCGTGGCCGAGGGGCGCGATCTCGCGGCGATCCGCCTGCGGCTCGCGCCGCAGGTGCGCGCCGAGGTGCAGCGTGCCGCGCCGCAGCAGCACGCGCGGAGCGGCATCACGCGCTGGGACTTCGGCGTGCTGCCGACCGTGGTGCGCGTCTCGGGCAAGGCGCTCGACGTGCCGGGTTATCCGGCCGTGCGCGACTGCGGCGAGACGGTGTCGACAGAGACCTTCTCCGACCGCGAGGAGGCCGGCGCGGTGCACCGCGCCGGCGTGCGCCGCCTGCTCTTGCTCGACTGCGCGCAGGCCGCGGGCTACCTGCGTCGCAACCTGCTGAAGGACGCGCGCATCGGGCTGCGCTGGGGGCCGCGCTTCGACCGCGCGGCGCTGCTCGAGGACATCCTGCTCGGCGCCATCGAGGGTTGTCTTCCCGAAGATGCCGCGCTGCCGCGCGAGCAGGCGGATTTCGCGAAGCTCGCGGAGCGCTGCCGCCGCGAGATCACGCCGCGCGCGCAGCAGCTCGAGGCACTGCTGGCGCGCATGGCCGAGCAGTTGCACGCGATCAACGGCCAGCGCGCGATCCTTGCGAAGCCGGCGTTTGTTCTCGCGAAGCGCGATGCCGAGGCGCAGCTGGAAGGCCTGCTGGCGCCCGGCTTCCTCTACCTTACGCCGGCGCGCTGGCTGGAGCGCCTGCCGCTGTACCTGAATGCGCTGGCGATCCGGCTCCAGAAGCTCGCGCTCCGTCTGCCGCGCGACCAGGAGGCGGTGCGCGAGCTCGAGGCGCTCGGCAAGCGCTACAGCGATTACCTGGCCGCGCATCCGGGGTCGCTCGCGGCCGCCGTGCGCGTGCGGGATTACCGCTGGATGCTGGAGGAATACCGCGTGTCGCTGTTCGCGCAGCAGCTGGGCACGGTGGCTCCGGTGTCGCCGAAGCGGCTGGAGAAGTTTTGGGAGGAAATTCTGGCAGGCAGCTGAATCGACCGCCATCGCGTGGCACGCGCCCGGCGGGGGCGGGGGCGGGGGCTATCGGCTACACTTGCCGCTCGTTCCCGAAACCGAACCTCCCGCATGGCCGTCGTCGTCAAACAGGAATCGCTGATGGTGCCCGTGACCGGCAAGGTCCAGCTGCACCTGCGCCGCCTGTGGACGGGCGACAAGGGCGCCGGCCAGCCGGTACTGATGTTCCATGGCGCCGCCGAGGACGGACACATTTTCTACTCCCATTCGGGACTGGGGCTGGCGTGCTTTCTCGCGCGCAACGGCTGCGAGGTCTTCGTGCCGGACCTGCGCGGCAAGGGCAAGAGCTGGCCCGCGATCAACCAGAACAGCGATTTCGGCTTCCACGAGATCGTGACCGAGGACATTCCCGCGCTGGCCGCCACCGTCAAGCGCCTGGGCGGCGGGCGCGAGCAGACCTGGATCACGCATTCGCTGGGGGGTCCGCTGGTTGCCGCGGCGCTGGCGCGACTGGGACCCGAGCCGCTCGGCGTGCGCCAGCTGGCGCATTTCGCCGCAAGGCGGCAGATCCGCACCACGGGTTTCCGGCGGCGCCTGATGGTCGACCTGCTGTGGAATCGCATCGGTCGCCTGGCGGTGTCGATCGAGGGCTACCTGCCGGCGACGGCACTGCGTCTGGGTACGGCGCGCGAGTCGCAGCGCTGCTTCCACGACGGCATCAACTGGTCCACGCGCGAGCAATGGATCGATTCCGAGGACGGCTTCGACTACGGCGCGACCCTGGCGCGCGGGCGCTGGCTGCGCAGCCTCTATTTCGCCTCGGCCACCGATCGTGCCTTCGGCAGCCCTGACGATGTGCGCGACTTCATGCACGAGCTGGGGCACCACGACGGGCGCATGCTGGTGCTGGGGCGCGAAGGCGGTAGCCTGCGCGACTACTCGCACACCGGGATCCTGACTTGCCCCGAGGCCGAGCAGGATCACTTCCCGCAACTGCTCGACTGGATGCGCGAGTAGTGCCGGTCAGGCATCAGCCCGACATCCTGTGGGTCGGGCTTCAGCCCGACAAGGGTTCGGCCAAAGCCGAACCCGCCTGGGGTGCAGCACCGACCGTGACCCCTGCAACGTTCGGCTGAAGCCGAACCCGCGAGTCAGCGACACATCTGGACCTCACCCGCCTCCCGGGTTTTAATGCCCGCGGCGCCGGTGCGCCATGCGCTACGGTTCAACAGTATTCCGAGGAGAGGCCCCCATGAAATCCGACACATTCAAACCCCTGGCCGCCGCACTTGGCGCGTCCATGCTCGCCAGCGCGCTGTCCCCTGCCGTCTCGGCCGCGGAGAACCCCTTCGCGTTGAACGAACTCAAGTCCGGCTACCAGCTGGCCCAGGCCGGGACGACGGAATCCGCCGGGTCCACGGGGACGACGGAGTCGAAGCCCGCCGAGGGCAAGTGCGGTGAAGGCAAGTGCGGCGCCGGGATGATGGGCGACGACAAGGGGGACGACAAGACCGGGACCGAAAGCGAGGACGGCGAGGGCAAGACGGGCGAGGGCAAATGCGGTGGCGCCGCCAAGGCCGGCGAGGGCAAATGCTGCGGCGAGGGCAAGTGCGGCGGCGCCACCGGCTGAGCCATCCGATCCACGCGATGCAGTCGCGCCCGTTTGCCGGGGCGGGTCTCGGCCTGCGGCGGGCCCTGATGGGACCGCTGGCGGCGCTCGAGGCCGGGCAGGTCGATTTTCTCGAGGCCGCGCCGGAGAACTGGATCGGCGTCGGCGGGCGCTCGGGGCGCGCGTTTCGCGCGCTCGCCGAGCGCCAGCCGGTGCTCCTGCACGGCCTGTCGCTGGACATCGGCGGTCTTGCGCCGCTCGATACGGAACTCGTCGCGCGGGTGCGCGAATTCAAGCGCGTGCACCGCTGCCCGATCTACACCGAACACCTCAGCTACTGCGCCGCGGACGGTCACCTCTACGACCTGTTGCCGATCCCGTTCACCGAGGAGGCCGTGCGCCACGTGGCGGCGCGCGTGCGCCAGGTGCAGGACATGCTGGGCGAGCGCATCGCGCTGGAGAACGCCTCGTACTATGCCGCGCCGGCGCAGCAGATGAGCGAGGCCGGGTTCATCCGCGCCGTGCTGGAAGAAGCCGACTGCGACCTGCTGCTCGACGTGAACAACGTCTACGTCAACAGCATCAACCACCGTTACGACGCGCGCGAGTTCCTGGCCGCGCTGCCCGGTGAGCGCGCGGTCTGTATCCACGTGGCCGGGCATTACGTCGAGGCCGAGGATCTGCGCGTCGATTCGCACGGCGCCGCGGTGATCGACCCTGTCTGGGAACTGCTGGCCGAGGCTTACCGGCTCTTCGGCGTGCTCCCCACGCTGGTCGAGCGCGATTTCAACATCCCGCCCCTGCCGGTGCTGCTCGGGGAAGTTGCGCGGGTGCGCGAGATCCAGCAGCAGGTGCGCGCGTGACCGGCGCACACGAGCGCGCGCAGCGCGCCTTCGCGGCGCACGTGCGCGATCCGCTGGGGCAGCCACCGCCCGCGGGCATCGAGCCGCGACGCATGCAGATCTACAGCGACCTGGTGTACAACGCCTTCGAGGGTTTCGTCGCCGGCGGCTTCCCGGTGCTGAAGAGCCTGCTCGACGCCGCGCGCTGGGAGGCGCTGGTGCGCGACTTCGTGGCCGTGCACGAGTGCCGCACGCCGTATTTCCTGAGGATCGGGGAGGAATTTCTCGCTTTCCTGCAGGCGCGCGGGATGGAGCGGCATGCGTTGCCCGGCTTCGCGCTGGAGCTCGCGCACTACGAGTGGGTGGAACTCGCGCTCGATGTATCGGAGCAGGAAGTCGATGCGCCGGGCATCGATCCCGCCGGTGCGCTCGATACGGGCATCCCGGTGCTCAGCGCGCTGGCCTGGCCGCTCGCCTATGACTGGCCGGTGCACCGTATCTGCGCGGCGTTCCAGCCCGAGGCGCCCGAGGCGCAGCAGAGCTGCCTGGTCGTCTACCGCAACCGTGCCGACGAGGTGAGGTTCCTCGAGACGAATCCCGCGACACTGCGCCTGCTGGCGCTGGTCGGGGAAGGGCGATTCGCCGGGCGCGAACTGGCGGCGCAGCTGGCCACCGAACTGGGGCAGCCCGGTGTGGCGGCGCTCGAATCCGCGGCGCTCGATACGCTGGAGCGTCTGCGGGCGCTCGATATCGTGGCTGGCATGCGTCCGGTTGGCGAGAGCGGGTGATCTGAAGGAGTCACTCCGTGCGTACGCGAGCTGCCCGAACACGCCGCCAGCGCGGGCTGTGCTAAGCTAGCGTCCTGATTTCGCAAGGTATTCCTCGATGAACACTGTCCCGCGCCTCGTTGTCGCGCTGCTGCTTTCCGGCCTGGTGCTGGGCGGCAGGGGCGCGCACGCCGCAGGCGGCGAAGCCGATCCCTGGGAAGGCTTCAACCGACGCGTGTTCGCCTTCAACGAGTTCCTCGACCGCAACCTCCTGAAGCCCGTGGCCAAGGGCTACCAGAAAGTCACGCCGCAGTTCGTCGACGACGGCGTCAGCAATGTGTTCAACAACCTCGGCGAGGTGCCGAGTTTCGTGAACCACCTGCTGCAGGGGCGCCTGCCTGAGGCCGGGCTGGACGGCGGGCGCTTCGCGGTCAACTCCACGCTCGGGCTGGTGGGCCTGTTCGACGTGGCCAGCAAGATGGGCCTCGAGCAGAAGAGCACGGATCTCGGGCTCACGCTGGGGCGCTGGGGCGTGCACTCCGGCCCCTACCTGGTCCTGCCCTTCCTGGGTCCGAGCTCGCTGCGTGACGGTGTCAGCCGCGGTGGTGACTATTTCCTGCAGCCGCTGAACTACCTCGGCGATGACACGCTGCGCTGGACGTTGCGCGGCACCGAACTGGTCGACGTACGCGCGGACCTGCTGAGCGTCGAGGAACTGATAACCGGCGATCGCTACGTGTTCATGCGCAATCTCTACCTCAAGCGACGCGCCTTCCAGCTCAACGCAGGCGAGTTGCCGCCCGCGGAGTTCGAGGACGAGTTCGACGACGAGCTGGGCGACGAATTCGACGACGAAGACTTCTGATTCGCGGGCGATTTGCGCAATAGTTCACGGTTTCCCGGTTTTGCGGGCGCGAGCTGTAGCTGCCGCTGCTATAGGATCTCGACCGCTCCCGTGATCGAGACCTTCGCGATGAACCCTTCCACCGGCACCGCAATGTTTGCTCCCGACCCGCGTCGCAGTCGCGGCAAGCGCGCCGATGCGACGCTGAAAACGCCCGTCTCGGGGCAGGGTGCGTGGTTGGCGCGCCTCGAGTCGTGGTTGCGCCGGAGCTGTCGCCCGCGCAGCGACGGGTGACGCTCAGTCGCGGTTCTGTTCGAACTCCGTGCCGGCCATGAGCTTGGTGCGAATGAACTCCTGGTGCGGGACGTAGATCAGTCCGGCGATCTTGCGGATCAGGTGTTCCTCGTACCGGTCCACCTCGCCATCGGCGAAAGCCACCGACCACATCGCGCGCAACAGCTGCGATTTCTCCTCGTCCGAATACTCGTCATTGATCAGCCGCGTGAACGCGTAGCTCGAGGTGGCCTCCCGCGCCTCGGCCTCGGCCAGCGCGAGCAGCGTGTCGATCTCCGCCTCGCTCAGATCGAAGCTACGGCGCAGCGCCAGCTGCAGCGCCAGCTGCTCGCGCGGATCGAAGCCATAGTCGGCGCGCGCGACCTCGATCAGCAGCGCAGCGGCGGCGAGGTGTCGGCCGTGCGCGCTGTGCACGGGCGGCGTGTCCGCGCCGAGGTGCGCGGCGAGGAATTCCTTCAGCTTCGTCAGCACGGCGCATAACCTCCCAGCGT
>JAGPES010000430.1 GCA_018057015.1 Pseudomonadales bacterium
GCCTTCCAGCTGCGGCGGCAGCACGCGCGCCAGCAGTTCGTGTCCGCGCAGGCAGCCCCACGCAAGCCCCAGCAGCAGGCAGGCGGCCAGCCGCGGCAACGACCGGCGCCAGCACGCCAGCACGACGGCCGCCAGCGTCGCGGCCGCGATCGAGGCCAGGCCGGGAAGAACGGGAAAAAGGGTCGTCATGACGATGCCGGCCGCGCCGGCGAGCATCCATGCGATCATGCCAGTCTCTCCAATCCATTGGACGAGCCGCCCGGCGCGCGCATGGCGCGACGCCGGACACAGGTGTATTGACGCGCAGCGCCGCAACAATAGCAATCTTGTAAGGGCAGGCTCCGCGGCCTATGCTTCGGCGCCGGTCGAACCCGAGCACCGCCGCCCCTCAACGCCACCGGAACCCGCCCGGAAGCCATCGATGCCGCGCAGAACCATCCGGCGCCTGCTGCCCAAGCCGCACGCCATCCGCGACCACAAGTCGCTGCGGCTGGTGAGCGCGCGCCTGCACGACCCGAACCTGTGGCACCTGAACCGGCACTCGGTCTCGGTGGCGGCGTTCGTCGGCGTATTCGTGGCGTTCATTCCCGTGCCGATGCAGATGCTGATCGCGGCCGCGGGCGCGATCTGGCTGCGCTGCAACATCACGCTGGCCGTGGCGCTGGTGTGGCTGACGAACCCGCTCACGATGCCGCCGATCTTCTACGCGACCTATCGCCTCGGCGCCTGGTTGATGGACATCCCCGCCAGTGCCGCCCCGTTCGAGATGAGCGTGGAATGGATCGAGCAGAGCCTGAGCGACATCTGGCCCCCGCTGCTGCTGGGCAGCGTCCTTTGCGGGCTGGTGACGGGTGCGATCGCGTACCTCGGGATGCGGGTGCTGTGGCGGATCGGGGTGCAACTGAAGTGGCGGGCCCGCCTGCGCGAGCGCCGCAACCGGCCGCCGCGCGAGCCGCCCGCGCCGTAGCGGGCAGCCCCGATGCCACGGCGCACGCTCCGGCGGTTCCTGCCGCAGCCGCACTTCATCCGCGAGCACAAGTCGCTGCGCCTGCTCACGCAGGTGCTGCACGACCCGAACCTGTTCCACCTGAACCGCCGCTCGGTGTCGCTGGCGGCGTTCGTGAGCGTCTTCGTGGGCCTGCAGCCGGTACCGCTGCACATGCTGATCGCGGCCGTCGCCGCGGTGTGGCTGCGATGCAACATCACGCTGGCGGTGATCGGCGTGTGGGTGTCGAACCCGCTCACGTTCCCCGCGATCGTCTATGCCGAGTACGGGCTCGGCGCCCGGCTCATGGGCATCCCGGCAGGCGGCCGCTTCGAGATGAGCGTGGCATGGCTCGAGCACAGCCTGCACGAGATCTGGGGGCCGCTGTTCCTGGGCAGCATCCTCGGCGGACTGGTGCTGGGGTCGATCGCCTGGGGCGCCACGCGGTTGCTGTGGCGGGTCCTGGTGCAGCTGCGGTGGCGCGCGCGCCGGCGCGAGCGCGCCGGGCGCGCGCCTCATTCGTAGCGCAGTACCTCGGCGGGCTGCATGCGCGCCGCGCGCCAGGAGGGATAGAGCGTGGCGACGAAGCTCATCGCGAGCGCCACGCCGCAGACGTTCAGCACGTCGCGCCAGGCGAGAGCCGCGGGCAGGTAGCTCACCGGGTAGACCTCGGCCTCGAGGAACTGCACGCCGAGCAGCGTTTCCAGCAGCGCGACCGCGTCGGTGATGCCCAACGACAGCAGGCTGCCGATCACGCCGCCGGCAAAGGCGCCAGCCAGCCCGATCAACGTGCCCTGCACCACGAAGACGCCCATGATCGCCGCGGGGCTCGCACCCAGCGTGCGCAGGATCGCGATGTCACCCTCCTTGTCCTTGACGATCAGGAACAGCGTGGAGACCACGTTGAACACGGCGACCGCGATGATCAGGAACAGCAGGATACCGACCATGTTGCGCGAGAGCTGGATCGCCTCGTAGAGATTGCCGTGGGTGCGCGTCCAGTCCAGTCCGTAGATCCCGATACCCAGCCCCTGGATCACTTCGCGCTGCACGCGCGGTGCCGTGAACAGGTCGTGCACCTGGAAGCGCACACCCTGCACGACCCCGGGCTGCCCGCGCAGCCGCGTGGCGGCGTCGAGGCCGATCAGCGCCAGCGTGTTGTCGACCTCGGTGCCGGTATTGAAGATGCCCGCGAGCGTCATGCGCTGCGTGCGCGGCACGACCTGGCCCTCGGCGTTCACGTCGGGCACCAGCAGCAGCAGGCTGGCGCCCGCGGCGACACCGAGACGGCGCGCGAGCGAACGGCTGAGCAGCACGCTGTCGGGCGCGGCCAGGGCGTCGAGGCTGCCCGACTCGAGGTAGCGGTCGATCGCGGAAATGCGCCGCTCGGCCGCGGCGTCGGCGCCGTGCAGCAACGCCGGCACCACCTTGCCGCGATACATCAGCAGTCCCTGCAGGTCGACGTAGGGCGCGGCGGCCACCACGTCCGGATGCGCCTCGACCGCCGCCGCGAGCGACTGCCAGTCCGAGACCGGTTCGATCGGCTGCAGCGATACGTGCGGCACCAGCGACAGGATGCGCTCGCGCAGCTCGCGGTCGAAGCCGTTCATCACCGACAGCACCACGATCAGCAGCGCCACGCCCAGCACGAGGCCCAGCATCGAGACGCGCGAGATGAACGCCACCAGCGCGCCGCGGTGCGAGCTGCCGGCGTAGCGGAAACCGACGCGCAACGGAAAGAGCCAGGCGTGGCCCATTCAGGGCCCCTCGTGCAGGCGCCCGCGCGCCAGCGTGAGGATGCGGTCCATGCGCGCCGCGAGCTGCGGGTCGTGGGTCACGATCACGAAGCTGGTGCCCAGGTCGCGGTTCAGCGCATCCATCATCAGGTGGATTTCCGCGGCCGTGCCCTGGTCGAGGTTTCCGGTCGGCTCGTCCATCAGCACGCAGCGCGGCTCGGTCACCAGCGCGCGGGCGATCGCCACGCGCTGGCGTTCGCCGCCGGAGAGCTCGCCGGGCTTGTGCCCGAGGCGCTCGCCCAGGCCGACGCGCGTGAGCAGCGCGCGCGCGCGCCCGGCCGCCGCCCCCGGCGCGTCGCCGCGTATCAGCAGCGGCATCGCGACGTTCTCCAGCGCGTCGAATTCCCCGAGCAGGTGATGGAACTGGTAGACGAAGCCGAGCGCACGGTTGCGCAACAGTCCGCGCTCGCGTTCGCTGAGCGCGCTGATCACGCGCCCTTCCACCCGCACCTCGCCGCTGCTGGGCAGGTCCAGCCCGCCCAGCATGTTCAGCAGCGTGCTCTTGCCCGAGCCCGACTGCCCCACGATCGCCACGCGCTCGCCGCGCGCGACGCCGAGCTCCACGCCGTCGAGC
>JAGPES010000040.1 GCA_018057015.1 Pseudomonadales bacterium
CTGGGCGCACCTGCCGCACGAACTGCTGGAGCGCGTCTCGCGGCGCATCATCAACGAGATCGAGCAGGTCTCGCGCGTGGTCTACGACGTCTCCAGCAAGCCGCCGGCGACGATCGAGTGGGAGTGACTGGCACTCACAGGCAATGTCTGGCACTGGCTGGCATTTGTTAGTCCAAGGCTCTGCCGGGCTTTGTTGTGACAAACATCAGGTTCGGGTTTGCATTGAAGAGGCAGTTGCCAATTTCGTGGCATCTGGCTTACATCCCAGAAGCGGTAGTGTCACGCAAAATCATTTTTGAAGTGGAGATAATGAACGAATACTCATAAAGACTTTCTGTCATTGTTGGTGTTCGCATGGTCATTAACCGGATTGCCTGTGGCAGTCTCCATGACGCGACTCTGCGCTTCGTCTTGGCGCCGCAGGAAATCGATCTCCTCGGGCAGATCGCGATCGACGGCGCGGGCGACGCAGTCGTAGAGAAACTCGGTTTCTGCCGTGCAGTCGGCGTAGCGATAGAGATCGGCTGTATCGTTGGTGACCTCGACATTGCGGTCGGGCGTCGCCCGCCATTCTATGAATTCCATCAGGGAGCCGGAATGGCCCCGGAGCGTCTTGCGGTAGTCATCGATCCGCTCGAGCACTATCGAGGAGACAGGGAATACCATTTCCGCCGGCGTGAATTTCCTCTGCGTCAGGATATGGTGGATCAGGCAGCGGTGGAGCCGCCCGTTACCGTCCTGCTACGGGTGCATATACACGAAGCCGAAGGCCGCAGCCGCCGCATGCAATACGGGGTCGAGATCGCTCGCGCGCATGCGTTCATAGGCAGGGATCAGGAACCTCGTTATTGGGTTGTCAGTTGACAACCGCATGTTCGAGTCGCATATTGGAACCCAACTAATGCTCCGTCCGTCTCATTCGAAGAAGGAGGTCGAGGAGGCTCTGCGGCATGCGGAAGCGCAGGGCTGGCGCGTCGAAGTCGGCGGCAGCCATGCGTGGGGGCGGATTTATTGCCCTTACAAGGATGACGAATCCCGGTGCGGTGAATTCTGCATTGCCAGCGTGTGGAGTACGCCGAAGAACCCTGGCAGTCATGCTCGCGCTCTGCGGCCCCGGCGGGTTGTAGACAATTGCACGACCCACAAGCGACAGCGAGAGGTGGGCTCGTCGTCGGAGGATTGAACGATGGATTACACCTTTACCCTCAAGTACCAACTCGCCGCACACGACAGCGACCCGGACGCTCTGGTAGAGCGATTGGGTGAGGCTGGTTGTGACGATGCCCTGGTGGGCATCGGGCAGCCGGGCCGCCTGGCCCTGGAGTTCACTCGCGAGGCCGAGAGCGCACGGGCGGCGCTGCAAAGTGCGCTCGTCGATGTGAAGCGTGCGATTCCTTCCGCCAGACTAGTCGAGGCGGCGCCGGACTTCGTGGGGCTCACTGACGTGGCGGAAATCATTGGCGTCTCGCGCCAGAACATGCGCAAGTTGATGCTGGCGCACCCTGGCAGTTTCCCGGCGCCGGTGCACGAGGGCAGCGCCTCGATCTGGCACTTGGCGGACGTGCTCGCCTGGCTGCAGGCCAAGGGCAGCTATGAGCTGGGGCAGGACATATTGGAAGTGGCCGAAGCGACCCTGCAGGTGAATGTGGTTCGGGAAAAGCGTCGGCTTTCCGGCCCGTTTCCCAAGGAACTGGAAATACTCGCTGTCTGAACGCCGGGCGCGACGCGCTGTTGCACGGGCGATGCAAAGCCGCCACGCTTGTGCAAACAGCACATGTTCCCTATTCTTTGTGCGATAGTCACTTACCGGTGTCTCTCATGCCAGCCCAGGCGCATCCAGAACCAGCTCCCGAGGTCGTACTGGCCAAGGCCGTGCTGAACGCCGCCGCGCAGCTCGGGCTGAAGCAGGCGGACCTGGCCGCCGTGCTGGGCATGCACCGAACGGCGATCAGCCGGCTCAAGCAAAACCCCTCGCTCAGCCCCCGGTCCAAGGAGGGCGAGCTGGCGCTGCTGCTGGTGCGCCTGGCACGCGCGCTGTTCGCCCTCACCGGCGGTGACCAGGACTGGATCAGGCACTTCATGCGCACACCGAACAAGGTGACGGGCGGCATTCCGGCCCGACAGATCGAAAGTATCCAGGGCCTGGTAACGGTGCTGCAGTTCGTCGACGCCATCCGGGGCAAGGTGTGACGATCTGGGAGGCGTGCCAGGGCCCGCAACAGATTCGCCACGTGGCGGTGACCTGTCGGATTTCTTCGGACCATTGTCGAGGGTGCGCTAACGCGCGCCACTGAGCTTTGTTGGCCGCCGGGGCCGCGCGTAGGTTGGGCGACACTAACCGTCATTCCCCTTCGGCGCGGGCAAACCCGCGCAGCCATGGGTCGAGGAGGGCAATGTCAAACGTCCCCGACTCGAACATCTGCATCATCTCCGCGTGGATCTGCATCGGGGCACGCTGCAAGCGCCAGCCATTGATGCGCAAGAACACATCCGCAGCAGCAAAGGCGATGCGCTTGTTGCCATCCACGAAGGGATGGTTGATCGCAAGGCTCTCGATCAGCGCGGCGGCTTCGGCCACGATGTTCTCGTAGTAGCCGGTCTGTGGCCGGAACAGGGCGGCCTCCAGCGCGCCGGGATCACGTACGCCCGGCGCGCCGCCATAACGCTGCATCAGCACCGTCACGCTGGTGCCGCGAGTCGGCTGCGCTTCGGGAACGCGTCGCATGCGAATCTCTTCAAAGCGACAGCGCGAGCGCTCGCCTGAGATCGTCGTGTTCGAACGCGCTGGCCATGCGGTTGATTTCGGCGGGCCTGGCGCCGGCTTCTTTCGCCGTTGCCCGCCAGGTGGCTGTTGCGGTGGCGATTTCCTTGATGATGCCGCGTGCGGCCGCCAATCCAAGACTGAAGTATTCCGCGGCTGACTCGAGAAGATCGATTGAACACGTGCCCTCGTCGAGATCGATGTTCGTCGTCAGGATGCGGGCCTTGAGGTCGGCCGGCACAGGGTTGAGGTCGTAGGCCGGCGACAGCGTCCAGCCCGCCTTGCCAGGCCACAGGAAGCCGTGGTTGCGCAGGTGGTCGTCGACATTCGATATCAGCACGTTGAAGACTACGCGCCTGTAGAGGGCTCGCGCGTCGGCTTTTGCTTGCGCTCCATGCTGTGCCAGCGCATCGACGATCTCTGGATAGCTGCCACGCTCTCCATCCCTCGATCCCGTCATCGCCAGGGCGGAGAGAAATGGAATGCGAACGGCTCCGGCCCTGTCGAATCGACGCGACAGCAATACCGCTTTTCCGGCGACTTGCAGCAGTTCATGGTGCGGCGTAGCGATGCCGGCGCGTCGGGCGAGGCGCAGTGCGATCGCCTCCCATGTTTCCATGCTGTATTCGTCGGTCTCCTTCGGAAACTTCGCGATGGAGAGATGGCCGTGCTGGTCGATGACCGAAGCCTTCGGGCGCGCCCCGCCAAGGGATGACCCGGGCGCGAAGATGAGTTGGAGATCCTCGTCGGTTTCTTCATCGCGCAGGATGCGCTCGGTGGTTTGCAGTAGACGGCCGAGCTCAATCAGGGCGGGCACGCCGGCGCGAGTCGGCGCCTGGAACACGTCTTCGCCTGCCCATCGGAACCGGAGAGCACCGAGGCGCGTTTCGTCTGCCACACCGAGAAGGTAATCGCTTTCGTTGAGGGTGCGAACGGCACGGCCTTCGCGCTCAGCCTGGCGGCGCTCGGCACGTTGCATGAGTCGCCGCCCCCAGGTGTCCGGGGCTGAGTCGCCAATCGATCCGAAGATCGCCTGGCCGGCAGGAGGTGCGAAGGTTCCGCGGCTCAGTGCCAGGGCGGGCTCGAGGGAGAAACGATCAGCGTCCCCGAGCCATTCATCGGCGTACTCGAAAACGACGGTTTCGGTGCCACGCACTTTGTTCGTTCTCGCCAGCCCGACCCTCCGTGTTCGGTCTTCGAGGTCGATATGGACTTCTATGTCAGGCATGGTTTGCCGATCCTGCCCGGCGCTTGACGCGTACCCGCTGCGGCAGCTCGGCGCTGGACAGGGCCTGTCCGACACGGTCGCGACTGATATCGGCCATTTCGCCCAAGCCGTCGAGGAGACCCAGTGCATGGAGGACGGCGGCATAGATGCCGATGCTGACGTTGGCGTCGCCTGCTTCGACCCGCTGCAGCGTCGAACGGGATGTGAAAGCACGTTCGGCCACAACGGCCATCGGCAGCCCGCGACGACGCCGGGCGTCTTGGATGTCGGCTCCCAGCTTGCGCAAGGTCCGTCGAACAGCGGCGGGCGGGTAGTGTGGAGTTGGCATGGTGTCGTCTTCGTAACGCAAAATACCCACTTTATGTAGCATGAAGATTACATTAATGGAAGACGGTCGTAGCGTGCGCGTTCTTGCGGACGCGCTTGTTTGTCGGCTATGAACGTTTCGGTGCTTGTTCTATGTGCACGTGGAGCATATCATTTGTGCCACGTGCACACTTCGGAAACCGCTCATGCCAGCCCAGGCGCATCCAGAACCAGCTCCCGAGGTCGTACTGGCCAAGGCCGTGCTGAACGCCGCCGCGCAGCTCGGGCTGAAGCAGGCGGACCTGGCCGCCGTGCTGGGCATGCACCGAACGGCGATCAGCCGGCTCAAGCAAAACCCCTCGCTCAGCCCCCGGTCCAAGGAGGGCGAGCTGGCGCTGCTGCTGGTGCGCCTGGCACGCGCGCTGTTCGCCCTCACCGGCGGTGACCAGGACTGGATCAGGCACTTCATGCGCACACCGAACAAGGTGACGGGCGGCATTCCGGCCCGACAGATCGAAAGTATCCAGGGCCTGGTAACGGTGCTGCAGTTCGTCGACGCCATCCGGGGCAAGGTGTGACGATCTGGGAGGCGTGCCAGGGCCCGCAACAGATTCGCCACGTGGCGGGCGTGCTGTTCCGGCTGGTCGAAAGCCAGGAGCAGGTCGCCACGCTCGGCTACGTCGACACCCTCCAGGAGCAGGCCCTGCTGGAGGAGATGCTGGACGAGGTCAAGCCCCCGTACCGCTCGGACACCGATGGCCTCCATTACCTGCTCAGGACACCGTTCCGCTACCCGCCGCTGAAATGGGGCTCGCGCTTTGGCCGGATACACGAACCGGGCATCTTCTACGGCGGCTGCAGCACGGAATCGACGCTGGCAGAGGCCGCTTATTACCGCTTCGTGTTCTGGTACTCGATGGATGGGACGCCGGTAAAGGAACTCATCCGCTCGGAACACACGCTGTTCTCGGCCGGCTATCGGTCGCAGCGGGGCGTCAAGCTGCACGAGCCGCCGTTCACTCGATACAACGACGCGATCACGCATCCCGCGGATTACGCGCAGACCCAGCTGTTGGGCACCGCGATGCGCGAGGCCGGCGTGGATGCCTTCGAATACCCGTCGGCGCGCGATCCGCGGCACGGTCTCTGTGTCGGCCTGTTCTCGCCCGGCGCGTTCAGCGCGCCACGGCCGGGGGAACAGGGCCAGTGGCTATGCGAACTTGGTGCCCGCGAAGTCGCGTTCAAGCAGTTGGGGCACAGCGTCGTCAGCCGATTCGCCATCGGCATTTTCATGCGAAACGGCGAGCTGCCGCTGCCCCGATGAATGGGCAGGGCAGGAAGGGGCGCGGAGCTTGACGCTTGCGCTGATGACTGCATTTATCCATGATTGCAGTCGTGGACAGCAGGTGAGAGGTTTTGAATCATGGCAATCTTGACTGTAAGGAATGTGCCCGATGACGTGCATCGCGCTTTGCGCGTGCGGGCGGCCCAGCACGGCCGCAGCACGGAAGCGGAGGTGCGCGAGATTCTGGCGGCCGTGGTCAAGCCGGAGGAGCGCGTGCGTGTAGGGGAAGCCCTGGCCGCCATCGGCCGCAAGATCGGTCTGACCAATGAAGATTTCGCCGTCTTCGAGAGTGTGCGCGACAAGACGCCGGCCAAACCGTTGAGCTTCGACTGAATGATCGTCCTGGATACCAACGTCGTTTCCGAGGCGATGAAGCCAGAGCCAGACGCGGCCGTAAGGGCCTGGCTGAACGACCAGGTGGCGGAAACCTTGTATCTGTCGAGCGTCACGCTGGCCGAGTTGTTGTTTGGCATCCGGGCGCTGCCGGCAGGCAAGCGCAAGAACATGCTAGACCGCGCCCTGAACGAACTGCTGGAGCTGTTCCGAGATCGGGTGCTGCCGTTCGACACGGATGCAGCGCGCCACTACGCCGACCTGGCCGTGATGGCCAGGAACGGCGGGCGTGGCTTCCCGACGCCAGACGGCTACATCGCGGCCGTTGCAGCATCGCGGGGCTTCATCGTGGCATCACGCGACACATCGCCCTATGAAGCGGCCGGTGTGACTGTCATCAACCCTTGGAAGGACGCATAGGGCATCGATCAGTGCCGCAAGTCGGCGAGCAGCACGTCGGCCAGTGCCTCCTCGTCGATCGCCAGCCGATCGGCAAGCATCGCGCCCGCGAGCGCTTCGTCCCACAGCGCGCTGACGGCGGCGTCATCCAGGGTGCGTCCGGGACGTGGCGCGCCGACCACCGCTGCGCGGTAGTCTGGCGTGGAAAAGCGCCATGGTCGGGCATCGTGCTCGCGGATCATGTGGTTGCCGATACGCAGGCCCGGCCAGTCGAAGTCGCCGTGGTAGTGCAGCCTCGCCCCGGCGGTACGCAACTGCGCGAGCAGGATGCGCTGGGCTGCCCCCGGCATGCCGTCGGTGCACACCAGCGGTGCACAGCGCGGACCCAACTGGTCTGCGGCGATCGCAAGCAGGTTCGGGTTCTCGCAGACGAAAACCGGGCGGTCCATGACGGCCCAGGTCGGCGGCGATCGCACCAGGCGGCGCAGCGAGAAATACACCGGTTCGCCCGGCGCGGCGCCCGTCGGCCCGGGGAGGTTGAGGGCCAGCGCCGGTCGTGCCAGCTCGTTGACCAGCACGCCGGCCGCGGCCCACAGGTCCCGGGCCCGTTCAGCGTCGTTGTCGGGCGCGGACCCGTGGCGCAGCGCCGCCAGCACCAGCGTGGCGACCGGGCTGCCGGCGTCGAGGGCGTGCGCATCACCGAGCGCGGCAACGGCCAGTTGCGCCCGCGGAATGCCCGTCGCGGGCAGCCGCCGCAGCACCTGGTCAGCGGCGAGGACGAGGCGGGTGCCGGCCTCGGGCCGGCGGGCACACAACCGCTTCAGGAGCCCGAGCCCGATGGATGTCCGCAGGGCTGCACGCAAGCCGGGGTGTTCGCAGGCCTCGACTACCTGCTGCCATTGCGAGCGCACCCGCAGACGGTGCGCCGCCGTGTCGAGGATCGGTCCGTCCAGCTGCTCGAGTGCATCGCGCAAGGACGCGGCGAGGCCCGCCCGGGCGAGCGCGGCGTCGATCTCCGCCAGGTCGATCTGCATCGATTGCACATGGCGCGCCGGGCGGCCGGCGAGCGCCGCGAGGGCGGCATGTTCGGCTTCGTCCAGCGCGCCCAGGCGCAAGAGGCCGGCCGGTGTGCCGCGCTCGTAGCGTTGGCGCAGCCGCTTGCGCAGTCCCGCGAGGGCGTCGCCGCCGAGTAGCCGTTGCAGCCGGGCGTCCATCGTCAACCCGGCGGAAAGCGTCGATCCGGATCGTCTTCACGGCGCCGGGCGCGACCGTCCCAGGTCCAGCGCGAAACGTGCACGGCATCGACACCTTCGCGCCGTTGCAGCTGGCAGATCGCCACGCCCGGCAGCTCCGCGTAACAGCCCCACTCGCGCTCGCTGGTGATGACGAAATCGAGGTCGAACTCGTGGATCAGGCCCATGCAGTGCGCGCGGGCGGCATCGTCGATGCCGGCGAAGGCTTCGTCGAGCAGCACCAGGCGCGGAGCGAGGGCGTAACCCCCCTGGCTGTAGTAGCTCGACACCGCGGCAAAGAGCGGCACTGTCAGGCCGAGCGCGCGCTCACCGCTCGAGGCCGGGCCGGAGAGCGGGCGCCACTCCCCGTCCTGCCAGCGCTGGACGCGAAAGCGATGCCAGCGACGGTAGTCGAGCGCCCGGGCGAGCTGTTCGAGCAGGCTGCCGCCGCTCGCCTCGGCCCGCATGCGTTCGGCGGCGATGCGCTGCTGCAGCATCTCGCCCACCACCCGCCGGTCCTCGGCCGACCACAGATCGGTGCTGGTATTGAGCAGACGCTTGCGCGCGGCGTCCAGGCCGACGGGCGCGCCCTCGGCGCCCTCCGGCAGCGGCTGCCATAGCAGGCGGAACCTTACGCCGGTCGACGTGGGGCGTTTGTGCAACTCCTTGTTGATCGCGTCGACCTGCCGCTCGGCCGCCTGCAAGAGCCGCTGGACTTCGGCGGCGATCTCTGCCTGCAGGTGGTTTTCGAGCAGCGTGCGTTCGCGCGCCGTCAGCAGTTCGCGACGCTGGGCAATCTCGGCGTCGAGCCGGGCGGTGAGCTGGTCGGGGCGCTGGGGGCGGTTCTGGTAGACGACGCTGACGACCAGGCCGTAGTCGCTGGCGTCGGCCTGCGCCTGCTGGCCGAGCGCGCCGAGGGCGCGGCCGAGCTCGCTGTAATCGTGCGAGATCTGGCTCTGGATACGCGTCCACGCCTCGTCGTCGTCTGCCACGTGCGCGAGCGCCTGCTCGGTGCGGCGGGCGAGGGTGAGCGCCGGCTCGATCGTCCACGCAGTAGCGGGGTCGGGCAGCTCGGCATCAGGCAGCGCCGCGGACAGCAAGCCGGTGGCGGCGAAACCCTGCAATTGTGCGATGGCGCGCTGGCGTGTATCGGTGCGCTCCTGCAGGGTCACGTCGGCGTCCTGCATCTTCTGCTCGCCGCGGGCGCGCGCCTCGCCGGCCGCGCGCCATGCTTCGCCTGCGGCTTTCGACCGGCTCTCGCTCCCGGTCACGGCGTCGCGCGCCTCGCGCAGGCGCTGGTGCAGCTCGTCGACCTGGGCGCCGATAGATTCGCGCAGGGTGTCGAGCCGTACCTGCGCCTCGTCGAGCTGCAGACGACGATCGGCGACTTGTGCGGCGAACTGGCGCGCGTCGGCCTCGGCTTCCTGGCAGCGCGCCTGCTGCTGCGCCAGTTCGCGTGCCGCCAGTTGCAGTGCGTGCGCCGCCTGGACGAGCGCGTGCAGTGCGTCGCCGAAGTGCATGAGCGCGATCCCGACGGACTCCAGCGCCGCGGCGGTCGTCGGCAGATGCAGGTCTGCCGCGTCTGCCGCCAGCGCGTCGCGGCAGGTGTGCACGGCGTCGGTCGCTGTGCGCAGCTCGCGTTCGGCCTCCTCGAGCCGGCTGCGGGCGGCCTGGAACTCGCGTTCGCGCGCCGCGGCGTCGGCGTGGGCGGTGCGCAGGGTTTCGTCCGACGGTGCGCCCTGCCATTCGGCGCTTGCCCGGACCTGGCGCTGCGTGAGCGCGTGGAGCTCGAGCTCGATCGCCCGCAATGCCTCGGCGATCTCCTGCAGGCGCGACGCGATCGCCGCGAGTCGTCGGGTGCGGGCTGCGGCGCGCGCGGCGTAGCCGATGTAGGCGGCCTGTGGCTTGTGCCAGGCACCGGCCAGTGCGCCGAGGCGAAAGCGGCCGTCGGGCGCGATCCAGGCTTCGGCCTGGCCGTCGTCGTGGGCGGTGCAGGCGATGCCTTCGAGCAGGCGGCCCAGCAGCGCGGCATCGACCGCAGGTGCTGCACCATCGGCCGGTGCCAGCCACGCGGCGAGCGAGGCACCCGGGCACGGCCGTTCGAGCCACTGGGTGTCGTGCAGCGGTGCTCCGCCGGCAGGTTGCAGCCGGCCGTCGGGGCTGACCCAGGCGTCGAGCAGGCCCGCGGCTTCGAGCGCGGCTTCGAGGCCGGCCCGCTCGGTGGCACCGACGTGCGCGCGAAAATCGACCAGCTGCCACAGCGGCGCACCGGCGCGCTGCGCTCGTGCGTCGGCGGCACGGGTAGGCGGTACCGGCGGAGCGGCATCCTCGCCCTGCAGCAGTCGCTCGCGCTCGGTATCCAGCATGAGCTGTTCATCGACCAGCGTCTGCTGCACGGCGAGTTGGCTGGCGCGCAGCTGCGCCAGGGTGTCGGCGGCGCGCTGCTGCGCTTGCACAAGGATGGCGCGGGCCGGGTTGTCCCCGTGCAGGCTGCCGACCCATAGCGTCAGGGCGGTCAAGGGCGGCTCGTCGACCTGCAACTCCGCCAGGCTCGCGAAGTGCTCCTGCCAGGCCTCGACCAGGCGGTTGCCTTCGGCCTCGACGGTCGCGTCGGCTTTGCTGCGGCGCGTCGCGGCGGCTTCGGCTTCGTCCAGGCGTTCGTCGCGGGCTCTTTGCCGGTGGGCATGCGCCGCCTCGGCCTGCGTCACGTCGCCGACGCGGCGCTGCACCAGCGCGAGCTGTTCGCGCCGCCTCGCCGCGGCGTGGCGCAGGTCGTTGCGGGCGGCGTCGAAGGGCAGGGGGTCGAGCGTCGCCACCGCGACCGCCGGCAGCGCCGCCAGCGCATTGAGCTGCCACGGCTCGCCGATGCCGCTGGCCCGCGCGGCGGCGGCGGCCTCTTCGCGTGCCGCGCTGAGGAATCCTTCGGCCTGCGTCCGGCGTGTGCTGCGTTCCTCCAGCGCGCGGCCTTCACGCTCGAAGCGTGCCGCGGCCTCATCGGCCAGGCGCGTCGCGCCGGCGTGGTCGACGGTGCGTGCCTGGACGTCGCGTTCGGCCTGGGCGAGGCGATTTGCGTCCTTCATCGCCGGGTCGGACTGCAACTGCTCGAGGCGGGTGCGCCCCGCCTGCAGGGCGGCCTCGGCGGCCTCGGAGCGCCCGCGCGCCTCGTTTTCGGCCTCCTGCGCGGTGTGCAGGGCGGTCCGCGCTTCGTTCAGGGTGCGACTGGCGTTGTCGTAGCCGGTTTGCGCGCTGCGCAGGGCGCGGGACTGACGCCGTGCGTTGGTTGCGGCATAGCGCTGGTAGCGCTGGTTGAACTGACCGACCGCCTTGGCGAGGAGTTCGTAGTCCAGCAACTCGCGGCGGTATTCCTCGAGCTGGCTCAGCGCGTCGGCGACGTCGGTCAACAGGTCGGCCGACATCGGCGGCAGCGCCTCGGTCAGCGCATCGGACAGGTTGCCTTCGTCGGGCTTCCTGGAAAGCTGTGGTTGACGCAACTGGACCAGCGTGTCCATCAACGCCGCATAGCGCGCGGCCCCCAGATGGAACAGCCGCTCGTCGACGGCCCGGCGGTACGCGGTGGCCGTATCGAATACCTGGCCGTGGTGCTGTAACGCCTCCTTGAGCCGCTCCCTGGTCAGCACGTGGCGCGCCGGACTGGTGAGCCACAGATCCTGGCCGAGGCGACGTGCCTCCAGCACGAAGAACCATGCATCCACCTGCGCCCGCGCCGCCGCAGCCGAAAGGCCGCAGCCGAGGCTCAGGTACTCAGGCTGGCCGTCCTCGGCGATACGACCGAATTCGATCCATGCATAGCCGATGCGCCGCTCGAATTTTCCCAGCAGCAGGTTCCACGCCATCTTCTTGCCGGCATCGCCGTCGGGCTCGAGGCGGGATGATTTGAGCTGGGCGTCGAACAGGAAGGGCAGGGTCAGCGACAGCACCTTCGACTTGCCGGTGCCGTTGTTGCCGCGCAGCAGCAGGTGGCCGTCACGAAACCAGAATTCCTCGCTGTCGTAATGAAAGAGCTCGACGAGGCCGAGTCGCAGCGGTTGCCAGCGGGTCAGCGTCGGCAGCGGCAGTGCCGGGTGCGCGCCGGCGGCCGCGAGGGCGGCGGGGAGGTCGATCAGGGTATCCGGAGTATCCAAGGGTCGGCTCGTCTCAATCGAACAGGTTGCCGGTCGCGGGTGCCGTGGACCTGATCTCGGCGTCGCCGACCGCGAAACGCGTCAGCGCCGGTAGTGCTCGCACCCGGCTACCGTCGCGGGTCACCAGCTGGAGGCACTGCAGGCGGTCGAGCGCCGCGGCCGCGAGCTCGTGCTCGGAGCCGGTTTCGCGGGCCGATTTGCGCCAGAAGCTGCCGAAGCGCTGACGGGCAACGGTGATGAACGCGGCCACGTCGGCCTCGCTCACGCCGGTGCCCGCGCGTGCGCCCAGGAACTCTGCGACCAGCAGGGTGACATGCGCTTCGGTGCCTTCGGCCGGCATCGCCACGTCGGTCAATTCGCCGTCATCGTCGGCGAGGGCGAGGCCCTCGGCACGCTGTTCGGCGACCAGCCCGGTGGCCTCGCACAGGCGGGCGGCCATCGTGCCGCGCTGGTTCATGCAGTAGGCGCGCAGTTCGGCATCGAGGCGGTCGAAGTAGATCACCGGGTCGTCGAGCAGCCGGCGCGCCAGGTGATGACGCAGGGCCGTGCGCCGGCCTTCGTCGCTGTCGGGAACGTGTTCCGCCACCAACGCGGCGAGTCGCGCTTCCAGGGTCGCCGGCGCTTCGTCCGCAGGCCAGGTGGAAGGGCCGCGCGATGCGGCGAGCACTCCCGCGAGGAGGCGTCGCTGGACGTCGTAGAGTGCGTCGTGCAAGGCGTCCGGGCCATCTGTGCCGCCGCGCACGAAGCCCGCCTCATCACCGGCCACGCGCTGCAGTACGCCCAGTTCGAGCAGCGTGCGGCAGACCGCGACCAGTTCGCGCCGCTCGTGCTGCGCCTGGAGCGTGAACGTAAAGCCGTGCGCGGCCAGGTCCGGGTCGGCCGCCAGCGCGAGCAGCCGGTCGCCGAGTATCCGCAGCGTGATCTGCGGATCGGCCCGCTCCAGCACCGCGCAGGCGAGGCACAGCAGCACGTAGCGGCGACGCTCGTAGCCGGGCAGCCCGCGCGTTGCATCGTCGAGATCGGCCGGGCGCTTGTACAGGCGCGCCGCGTCGCGTTCGATGTGCAAGGGCCACCCGGCCTCGCGCAGGAACCATTCGCGCAGCGCGTCGGCGTGGCGGCGCACGGCGGCGAAGCCTGCGTGTGCGGGTGTCAGCAAGGGGGTCATCAGCAGGGCTCGCAGCGCGCCGCTGAACTCCTCGCGCTGGTGGCGGGCCTGCTGCTCGCCGATCGCGGCGCTGTCGAGCTTCATCGTAGCCCTGGCGTGGCGGTGATCGTGATGTGGTGATCGCGGCCGGCGAACACGCCGGCATCGGTGACCACTTCGGCCTGGATATGCGCCTCCATCGGCTCGAGGCGAATGAGCAGCAGACCGTCGCCGGTCTGGCGTTCGACCACGTCCTCGGGCGAGGCCTGCGCGGTCAGCGCCTCGCCGAGCAGGCTCAGCAGCAGTGCAAAGGCGTGCGGATCCAGCCGCCCGATCTCGGACAGCCGCGTCCTGCGCCCCGTGGCCAGGCGCTCGCGCGCTGCTTCCACCTGTCTGTGCTCTTCCTCCAGCTGGCGGGCGAGCAGGGCGCGCTCCTCGTTGCGCTCGCGCACCTTCGGCAGCGGACCCCGCGGGGCGGCCTCGCCGTACTCGCGCAAGCGCGGATGAATGCGCAGCGGCGGCGCCTCGGCCCACGGCGTGGTGGCGGGCAGCTCGATGCCCGCACCCGGTTGCAGCGAGAAATGCCGCGCCGGGTTGAGGGCGAACGCGGCGCGGCCCAGGCGGTGCGCCTCGTCATCGTTGGCGCACGCCGCGAACCACCCGGCCAGCACGCGGAAGTCGGCTGAGCGATCGCTGCGCCCGCTGCGCCGCTCGTTGAGTGCCGCGACCGCCGTCAGCAACTGCGGAATCGCGGCCCGCGCTTTCGAGCGCAGCACCTCGGCCTGCGGCGGTTCGTGCTGCGTGCTGACGAACCAGCCACGCAGGCCCTTCCAGCGTTCGCGCCAGGCCTGCTGGCGCTGCGCGAGCGCGTCGGCCTGCGCCGGCGAATCGCCGGGCGCCGCGTCGCGCGCTTCGCGTTGCGCGGCCGCCCACAGCAGCGGATCGATCCGTTGGTGGAGCAAGGCGATGTGTTGCGCGATCTCGCCCGAACGCCCGACCAGGTCGCCGATGAACCGTTCGAGATAGTCGATCAGGCGCTTCTTGTACGCCACCACCGCGGTGGCATCGGCCTGTTGCAGCTCGATGCTGCGCGCCATGCCCGCCATGAAGGCATGGGCGTTGTCGGCCAGACTCTCGAAGACACGCACCAGGTCGCGCAGCGCTTCGTGCACTTTTGCCGCATCGGGCGTCGGCGCCTCGGCGAGCGCGAGCAGGGTCTTCAGCCGGCTGGCGATGTCTTCGAGCGCGATGGTCTGCAACTCCGCCCGCCGCCCCAGCGCCGTGGCGAAGGCGGCGAGCGCTGCCTCGACCGCCTCGCCACCATGCGAAAGCCGGTAGAGGAAGCGGGCCCGGTAGAAGTCGCCGATGCTCGCCACCCGCGCCGTGTCGGGTTGCGATTCGAGGTTGCCCCAGTCGACGAGCTGGGCGAGCGCGGTCTGCACTTCTTCGAGTCTGGGCACGCCATCGGTCCACTGGGCCTCGGCCAGCACCTCGTCGGGGCGCATGTGCAGCCTGAACTGGCGCTTTGCTGCGGCAAAGCTGTTCATGATGCTGCGGTAGGTGCTGGTCTTGTCGGCGCTGACGTGCCGGAACAGCTCGGCCGATGTGTTCGCAGACGGCATGGACTGGAATCTGGTCGTTTTCGTCATCCGATGGTGGCAACTATCCGGGCGCTTGTCGATACCGTCGGGCAAGCATACCGTCGGGCAAGCAGTCCGGGCACGCGGGTGTCCGCCGGTCCAGGTGCGGGACCTTTTCGGTGGGGGGCGCTGATTGATCGAACAAGCGTACGTAAATAAGATGGGTAATCCCCTGACTCTGTCGGGGAGACAGCAAATGTTTGACATTGAAGGTGCTGCGGTCGTGGACTCACCATGAATAGCGTGGGTCGTTAATCCGGGGCGCGGGGGAATGCGCGTGACCGCAGCAGACGACGAACACTGGATGCGCCGCGCGCTCGCGCTGGCACGCAACGCCGGGGACGCGGGCGAGGTGCCCG
>JAGPES010000041.1 GCA_018057015.1 Pseudomonadales bacterium
GTGTGCACGGATGTTGCGCTCCTCGCCGTCGATGCGCGCGACCACGCCCACCACCGCGCCTGCTTCGTCGACTATCGCGGTCAGCGCGCGCGCGTCGCAGCGGATACGCACGCCCCTGGCGGTGGCAGAGGCGATCAGCTTCTCCATCAGCATCCTCCCGCCGTCCTCGCCCTGGGCCTTGCCCTTGTGGCCGCGCGGCGCAGCGGCGGCAAGGGCGCGGAATTCGTTGCAGGTCTCGTTGCCGCTGTAGATCAGCCCCTCGTCGTTGGGCGTGTTGGTGTGCTTCTTGGCGTAGTACTCGGGCTTGTACTCCATGCCCTGCGCGATCAGCCAGTCGTAGTGCGCGAGGCTGCCGTCGGCGTAGAGTCTCACGCGCGCGGGATCGGCGTTGGGGCCGCTCGCCTTCAGCAGGTAGTTGTACATGTCCTCGGTGGTGTCCTCGATGCCGCAGGCCTTCTGCGTGGGCGTGCCGCCACCCATGTAGATCAGCCCGCCGGCCATCGCGGTGGTGCCGCCGCCCGCGCTCGCCGCTTCCAGTACCAGTACGGTTGCGCCGTGGTCCGTGGCCTCGATCGCGGCGCTGGCGCCGGCCGATCCCAGTCCCACCACGACCACGTCGGCGCCGTCGAAGAAATGCATGTCTGGCGTCAGGCGGCGCGCGCGGGTCGGGAGGGTCTTGCTGCTCATCGGGGGGGCTCCTGGTGTTGCGTCGGCTGTTGCGGTGGACGACGCGCCTCGGCGCGGTATCCGTCCAGAGTGCGTAGCCTAGTGCGCTCGCTTGTGAAAACAAGCCCCGTGGCGTTCAATTACGTCCGCGCGGCAATTCAACCGGGGGGCGCACGTTGGCGGCGGTCAGGAAGTCACTACAGCAGGATGTGGCGGGCGTGCCGGTGGCCAAGTTCCGGCGCCTGCTGGCATACCTCGACGAACAGGGGCTCGACAGTGTCGCGGTTGCCGTCGCGGTCGGGCTCGATCTGCGCGCGCTGCACTGCGCTGGCGACGCCGACCTGCTGCCAGCCCTTTATTACGGCCTGCTCTACAGCGAGACAGTGCTACGCCTGCAGTCGAACGAACTGGCGCTGCCCTGGGGGGCCGGGATCGGCGGCAAGGCGTTCCGGCTCATGGCCTGTTGCGTGATCACCTGCCGCACGCTGGGCGAGGCGTTGGCGCGCGCGAGCGAGTTCGAGAGCCTGGTATCGCCGCAACTGAAGGGCGACCGCATGTTGCTGGAACGCCACGGCGCGACGGCGCGCCTGGTGTACCAGTTCCGCCTGCTCGACAGCCAGAACCGCTTCGTGCCGCGCGCGATCCAGGGCACGATCTGGCCGCTCGTGTTGGGACGTGCCTCCGGTCTCACCGTATGGCACGCGTTCTGCGGCTGGCTGATCGGGCGCGCGCTGGAGCCGGAACAGGCCGGCGTCGGCGTGAGCGCGCTGCCCGAGCGCTATGCCACCAAGCTCGCCGGGATCTTCCGTTGCCCTGTGCGTGTGGTCGAGGGCAATTCCTTCCTCGAGTTTCCCGCGCATTTCCTCGACTGCCGGCTGGTGCACGACGCCGCCTCGCTGGAGGACATGCTGCGCACCGGCCCCTACCAGTTGATGCAGATGGACCACGCGCCGGCGAGCACCAGCGCGGCGATCCGTTCGCTGCTCGGCAACAAGTTCGCCGACGGCCTGCCCAGCTTCGAGGAGATTGCCGAGCGCCTAGGCGTGTCGCCCTCCAGCCTGCGCCGGCGCCTGATGAGCGAGCACACCAGCTACCAGCGCCTCAAGGACGACTGTCGCCGCGACGCCGCGATCCGGCTGCTGCAGACCAGCGAGTTCAGTGTCGCGGACATCGGCGAGCGCCTGGGATTCACCGAGACGAGTTCCTTCATCCGCTCGTTCCGCGCCTGGACGGGCACCACGCCACGGGGCTTTCGCGACCGTGCATCGACGGCGCGACATCCCGTCGAGCGCTTGTCCGCATCGCTCCAGCCGGGGCGGTGAGCCCGTTTCCGTGTTGCGGCTGCCCTGCAGGTGAAAAAAAGGGCCCCGCAGGGCCCTTGAAGATCGACCGGTCGCTGACCGGAATCAGAACTCCCAGGTCACGTCCAGGCCGTAGGTGCGCGGCTCGCCATACGCTTCGGTGATCATGCCGAGGCTGCCGAAGTTGATGCCGGTAGCCGGGTATTCCTCGTCCAGCACATTGCGCGCCCACAAGGCAGCCCGCACCGTACCGTAGGAGAACTCGACGTTCTCGATGCCCAGGCGCGCGTTGACCACCACGCGATCGTCCATCGTGACGTGATCGTAAAGGTACGGACGCGCGTTCGCGGTCGCCGTCGGATTTGGCGCGTAGGTGCCGGCCCATACCGCTGCCGTGCCCATCTCGTCCTGCCAGAAGGCTTCGACGTGAGCCATGAAGTCGGCCCAGTCGGTGCGCGCGAATACCCAGTCGGTCACCAGCGAGACCGAGTCGTCGGGTGAGTAGCCGCGTTCGGCGAAGTCGCTGGTCTCCAGGCATTCACCCGAGAAGGTGCCGGTGCCGCAGACGGGCGGGTACTTCTCGAAGTTGCCCCCCATGTGGGTCCAGCTGAGGGCGAACATCAGGTTGTCGGTTGGCGAGATCTGTGCCTCGACTTCCGAACCCCAGCGCTCCGCTTCGCCGGCATTGCCGTAGTAAGAGGTGGGCGAGTTGTTGATCAGGCGGATCTCGCTGGTCTGCAGGTCCTCGTACGTGAACTCGAATACCGAGGCATTGATCCGCAGCAGGCCGGGCATTACGTCCGACTTGATGCCCAGCTCGACCTGCTCGATGGTTTCCTCCTCGAACGGGTTGGCGTAGAGCTCGCCATTGAAGCCACCGCTGCGGTAGCCGGTCGCCCAGCGCAGGAAGACGTTGGTATCCTCGGTCAGCTGGTAGGCGACCGTGACGTTGCCCGAATCATTGCTGAACTTGGAGTCGAACTGGTCGCCGTAGGTCGCGGTTTCGAACAGCTCTCCGGTGTAGCTGGTGTTGATCGCCCCGGTCGGCAGCCGCAGGCCCAAGCCGGTGGCGGGATTCACGTCCGTCAGGTAACGGTAGGTGATCCCCTTGTCCTCTTCCGTGTAGCGGTAGCCCAAGGTCAGCGCGAGCTTGTCGTCGAGCACCGGTGGGGTGTACGTGAACTGCGAATAGAAGGCCGAGGCCTCGGTCTCGTTGTCGTAGGCCGACGTGAGGATGCCGCCGAAGGGCACGGCCGCCTTGCGATAGTTGTCGAAGCTGCCGTCGTCCTCGAAGTAGTAGATCCCCACCGCGTACTGCAGGCGCTCGGTGCTGCCGACCATCTGCAATTCCTGCGAGAACTGCTCGTAGTCGAACTTCGCGTCCTGCACGAAGAAGCCGCCGCCGTAGGTGTCGATCAGGCTCCACAGCTTGGCCGTGGATGCGTTGCCGCCGAGGAAGCTGCCGAAGGCGTAGTAGTTGTACATCGCCGCGGCCGCTATTTCGTTGAGCGCGCCCGCACCACCCGGGGCAACGGTGTTGTCGAAGCCGTCGAGGTCGCCGTAGTTGTGCGCTTCGGCGTCGCGCCAGCCCGTCATGGACTTGAACTCGACGTCCCCGAGGAAGCCGAGTTCCTCGAAGTTCCACGCCACGGTCAGGCTGTGACCTTCGCTCTCGTTGGTGGCGCCCGAGGGAGCGTCCACCGCGCCGCGGCTCGGACGGTCACCGTCGCTGTTGATGTCGAGCATGGAGTCGCGCATCGCGGTTGTCGAGTCGAGCCAGCGCGAGAAGGTCGGGTCGCTCGCCGCGGCCGGAGCCAGGGCGCCGGTGCCGGCCAGGCCCGCCTGGCCCTGGGCGATGTAACCGTTCAGACGCTGGATGCGGTCAGCCGGATTGGTGGCCGTGGGCAGCGCGTACGGTGTCAGGCCCACCGGGGAGTAGACGGTATTGACCTCGTCGAGCTCGCTCTTGTCCCACGCGTAGTCGAAGGTCACCGAATCGGTGGGCTCCCAGCGCAGCGCCACGCGATAGGCTTCACGATCCAGGTCGTCGAATTCCTGGTCGACGCCGGCGCCGCCAACGGAGTCGTACAGGCCGTCGCGCTGGCGGGTCTGCGCCGAGAACTGCCCCTTCAGGGTGCCGGCGCCCTCGCCCTCGGTGCCGAGTGTCGGCGTATCCATGGATGCCTTGATCCCCCACAGGCTGTCGCTGCCCACGGTGCCCGTGATCTTGCCGCTGAATTCCCCGGAGGGCTTGCGCGTGATGAAGTTCACCGCGCCACCGGTGGAGTTGCGGCCGTAGAGCGTGCCCTGCGGGCCGCGAAGCACCTCGATACGCTCCAGTTCGGCCACGTCCATGCCGGCGCTCAGCGGTTTGCCGAGGAAGAAGCCGTCGATGTAGATGCCGATCGAGGCGTCGACCGAGAGGTTGGCCGGGCTGCCGCTGGTCACGCCGCGCATGGCGATGGAAGCGTTGCCGCGCGCACCCGGCGACTGGAAGCCGGCCATGTTCGGCACCGTGCTCATCAGGTCGGCGGCGCTCTGCACGCCACGGCGCTCGATATCGTTCGCACTGAGGCTGGAGATCGAGATCGGCACCGCCTGCACGTTCTCCTCGCGCTTTTGCGCGGTGACGACCATTTCCTCGATGCCGAGGTTGGTGACGTCTTCCTGGGCCATGGTTCCTTCTGCGAGCAGCAGGGCGCTGGCGCCCAAGATGCCGACGAAGAGGGCTTTCCTGTGGTGGTTCACGTTATTCATCCCGCTCTTTCTCCTTTTTGACAAAACAAGCCCGGTTTCAGGGTTGATCCAAACCGGGCGCACATGCTGCCAACGACATTGTGGGCGCGGGGGGCCAGTGTTTCGATGCAAAGTTCCCTCGCTCGGGCGTGAAAATCACCAAAATTGCATCCTGCGAACTCTACGGTCTACTGCCGCCGAACTCTGGTGGCTATACGACCCGGGGCGCGAGCCCGGGGGCGGCGGGGCTGGCGGTCCGCCACCTGTGCCATGTCGGGACGCCGGCTGTGGCGATCGCGCCCCTGCGCTACCATGCGCCGGCCCGCACAATCACTGGATCCCGACTCGATGAGCCTCAGCGTCGTTCTGTCCTCGTTCGCTCTGCTGTTCCTGGCCGAGATGGGCGACAAGACCCAGCTGATGACGATGACGCTGGCGCACCGTTACCGGGCGCTGCCGGTCGCTGTCGGGGTCTGCGCCGCATTCCTGGTGCTCAACCTGCTCGCGGTCGCCGTCGGCGAGGTCCTGTTTCGCTACGTGCCGCGCTCGGCGGTGCTGGTGGCCGCTGGCGTGATGTTCCTGTTTTTCGCCTGGAAGTCCTGGCGCGATGCCGGCGCGCCCGAGGAGGAGGTGGCGGAGCGCCGCGGCGGCGGTGGGGTGGTGCTCGGCAGCTTCGCGCTGATCTTCGTGGCCGAGCTCGGCGACAAGACCCAGCTCGCGCTGATCGCGCTGGTCGCGAGCACCGGGGACGCCTGGTCTGTGTTCACGGGCGCCACGCTGGCGCTGTGGAGCGTGTCCCTGCTCGGGGTGGTGGTGGGCAGCACGCTGTTGTCGCGCGTGCCGCGAGCCTGGATGCATCGCGTAGCGGCGCTGATGTTCGCGATCTTCGGCGTGCTTGCGCTCGCGCAGCCGCTCGTATCGCGGCTCGAGCCGTGGGTGAAGATGCTGGTGCGGCCGATGTGATACCTGGCGGCTCGGCCGAGGCCGAGCCTTGTCAGGCTGAAGCCCGACCCACAAGCCGGACCTACCCGGTGAAGGCCTGGTTCGAGCGCGCGCGTCCGCCGGGTCCGCTGTAGGACATCGTGTAACCCGGCTCCGTGCTGAACGCGATCGGCGGCATCGTGGCGAGCGCTGCTTCCCACGCCGCGCGTAGTCGGTCCTCGGCCGCGTAATCGAAGGGATCCTGCAGTACCGTCTCCTCGATGCCGCCCGCCGTCGGGGGGTTCGAAGCCAGCTCGCGCACGGTGATCGCGAGTGCCTCGCGCGCCGGTACCAGGTCCGTGTAGCCCAGTTCGACACGGATGCGCGCGGTGTCCAGCACGCGGTGCGTGGTCAGCGGCTGCATGACCAGCGGTCGCGCCGGCACGGCCAGCTGCCATGGCATCGAGACGATCTCGATCGGGCACCCCAGCGCGGCGGCGATGATCTCGGTGCGCTGGCGCAGCGTGAGCGCCTCGTCGTCGGCGCAGTTGTAGATGCGCCCGCGCGCGTTCTCCGGCCGGTCCACCGCGAGCAGCATGCCGTGCGCGACGTTGGCCGCGTAGCCCATGTGGTGCAGCGTGAGGCCGCCGTCGGGAAGAATGATGAACGGGCGCCGGTCGAGGATGCGGCGCACGATCGGCCATTCGCAGGGAATGGGCTGGTGGCGGCCGTACACGTAGGGATAGCGGATGTGCGTGGCCTCGGGGTGACAGGCGAACACGGCCTCCTCGGTGCGCAGGATGCGCCAGCCCTTGTCGTCGTCCTCGGGGTCGCGCACCTTCGGCGCGTCCTCGCCGGTCGGTACCGGGAGCCCGGCCGGTTCGAAGGTCGCAGGGTGCATGTAGCCGCGATACGCTGGCACGCCGCCGGCCGAGACGAAACGTTCCACCTTGCCTGCGGTTTCCTGTGCGATGGCGCGCAGCCTGCCGTAGGTCGCCACGCACAGCGCGTAACGGCGCGCGTCGAAGAAGTCGCGCAGCACGGCCGGGTCGTAGGGGTCGGCGTGGTGATGCACGACCCCGGGCGGAATCTCCTCGATCTCGTGCGTGCCGCGGTGCAGGATTTCGACCGTGTATCCGCGTGCGAGCAGGCCGTTGACGATGTGGTGTCCGGTGGGGCCGGTGCCTCCGATGACGAGTGCCTTCACGCGGGTGAATCCTTTGTAATGTTGCAATGCGATGCGCTGGACTATAAACGCGGCTGCGTTGCCTGTGCCGAAGATTGCGACTGATTAATTTTGTCAGGGCCGGGAGCGCGGCGATGCCATAGCCAGCCGCCGCGCGAGCGTGCACCATGCGGCTTCACCGTTGTTCGAGGAGAACGATAAATGGCGAACCAGCCGGAGATCCTCACCAAGCCCTTCGAGCTTGGCTATACCTATACGCGTTCTACCGGGCCGCTGATCGGGCGTTTTCTCACCGAGCTGCGCGAGGGGCGCATCACCGGCGTACGCGGCTCGGACGGCCGCGTGATCGTGCCGCCCGCGGAGTTCGACCCGGTCAGCTGCGCCGCGCTCGATGAGCTGGTGCCGGTCGCCGACACGGGCACCGTGACCACCTGGTGCTGGGTGAAGCAGCCGACGACGCACCACGTGCTGCAGCACCCGTTTGCCTTCGCGCTGGTGAAGCTCGACGGCGCCGACGTGCCGATGCTGCACGTGGTGGACGCGGGCGCGGAGGCGGTGATGCGCAGCGGCATGCGCGTCAAGGTGCGCTGGGCCGTCGAGCGACGCGGTTCGATCACCGACATTGCCTGCTTCGAGCCGGCCTGAGGAGGAGTAGCGATGACTGAATCACGCGAACCGGTGACCGGCATCGAGGTGCCGATCTACCTGAAATACGAATTCACCGCCGGGGCTGCGCTGTCGCGCTTCCTGGCCGGTATCCGCGAGGGGCGCATCATGGGGCAGCGCTGTCCCTCCTGCGCCAGCGTCTACGTGCCGCCGCGCGGCTCCTGCTCGCGCTGCGGGATCCCGACCGAGGAAGAAGTCCAGGTGTCGGACCAGGGCGTGATCGAGTCGTTCACGATCGTGCACATCCCGATCCCCGGCAACCCGATCAAGCCGCCGTTCATCGCGGCGAACATCCGTCTCGACGGCACCGACATGGCCTGCCTGCACCTGGTGAGCGAGATCCCGACCGGAAAAGTCCACGTCGGCATGCGCGTGCAGGCGGTCTGGAAGCCGCGCGAGGAATGGGACTACACCTTCGAGAACATCGCCTGGTTCAAGCCGGTCGAGGGAGCATGAGGCATGCGTGACGCAGCGATCATAGGTTATGTACAGGGCCCGCAGCGACGCTATGCGGGTGCCGCCAACGAGAGCGAGCTGGTCATGCCCGTCGTGCGCGACGTGATGGCGCAGGTCGGCGTGACGCAGAAGGACATCGACTTCACCTGCTCCGGCAGCTGCGACTACCTGCAGGGTGCGGCCTTCGCCTTCGTCGAGGGCCTGTCGGCGCTGGCGACGGTGCCACCGATCAAGGAGTCGCACGTCGAGATGGATGCCGCGTGGGCGCTCTACGAGGCCTTGTTGAAGGTCTGGATCGGCGAGGCGGAGCTGTGCCTGGTCTACGGCTTCGGCAAGTCCTCGCCCGGGGAGCTGCGCACCGTGATGTCGCTGCAGCTCGATCCCTACTACCACGTGCCGCTGTGGCCCGACTCGATCAGCCTCGCGGCGCTGCAGGCGCGCGCGATGCTCGACAACGGTGTGATCGGCGAACGCGACATGGCGGAGGTGGTGGCGCGCAGCCGCGCCAACGCGCAATCCAACCCGAACGCGCAGCTCAAGGGCAATCCGGGGATCGAGCAACTGCTGGCCGAGCCCACCTTCGTCTCGCCGCTGCGCCGGCACGACTGCCCGCCGATCACCGACGGCGCCTCGGCGATGGTCATCGCGTCCGCGGACGCGGCCGCGCGCTACTGCAAGCGCCCGGCCTGGGTGCGCGGCATCGATCACCGCATGGAGACCGGCATCATCGGCGCGCGCGATCTCACGCGCTCGCCCTCGACGCGGGTCGCCGGGGAGAAGTCCGGTGTCGCGCGCGGCAAGGTGGACCTCGCCGAGCTGCACGCGCCGTTCAGCCACCAGGAGATCATCCTGCGTCGAGAGCTCGGGCTGGCAGATTCGGTGCCTGTGAACCTCTCCGGCGGGGCGCTCGCTGGCAACACGATGATGGCTGCGGGCCTGGATCGCATCGGCTACGTGGCGGCGCAGATCATGGATGGCAAGGCCGATCGCGGCGTGGCGCACGCGACCTCGGGGCCCTGCCTGCAGCAGAACCTGGTCGCGGTACTGGAGGCTTGAGCATGGCAAATCGCGTGGCAGTGGTCGGTGTCGGCCAGACCAAACACAAATCGAAGCACAAGGACGTTTCCATCGCCGGGCTGGTGCGCCAAGCGGCCGAGCGCGCGCTGGCGGACGCCGGCTGCGAATGGCAGGACATCGACGCACTGGTGCTCGGCAAGGCGCCGGACATGTTCGAGGGCATGACGATGCCCGAGCTGTACCTCACGGATGCGCTCGGCGGCAACGGCAAGCCGGTGATCCGCGTGCACACCGCAGGCAGCGTGGGCGGCTCGACCGCGATCGTCGCGGCCAACTACGTGCAGAGCGGCCGCTACGACCGCGTACTGACGGTGACCTTCGAGAAGCAGTCGGAGTCGAACGCGACGTGGGCGCTGTCGCCGCGCATGCCCTTCGTGCCGCACGTGAACGCCGGTGCAGGCGGCTTCTTCGCGCCGTACATGCGCCAGTACATGGAGACGTACAAGGCCCCGGATCACATCGGCTGCATGGTCGCGGTGAAGGACCGCCTGAACGCCTGCCGGAACCCGTATGCGCACCTGCAGATCCCGAACATCGACCTCGCGATGGTGCAGCAGTCGCCGATGCTGTGGGAGCCGCTGCGCTTCCTCGAGAGCTGCCCCTCGTCGGACGGGGCCTGCGCGCTGGTGATCGCGAACGAGGAGCTTGCGCTGCGCGCACCGAACAAGCCGGCGTGGATACTCGGCTCCTCGACGCGCTCCGACGGAACCATGTACGCCGGCAAGGACAACGTCCGCCCGCAGTCGCTGATCGCCTGCGCCAGGGACGTCTACGCCAAGGCCGGCATCACCAACCCGCGCAAGCAGATCGACGTGGCCGAGCTGTACGTGCCGTTCAGCTGGTACGAACCGATGTACCTCGAGGCGCTCGGCATCTGCGAGCAGGGCGAGGGCTGGAAGCTCACCGAGGCCGGCGCCACCGCGATGACCGGCGACATCCCGATCAACCCCTCGGGCGGCGTGCTGTCCTCGAACCCGATCGGGGCCTCGGGGATGCTGCGCTTCGGCGAGGCGGCGCTGCAGGTGCGCGGCATGGCCGGCGAGCACCAGGTCGACGGTGCGCGTCTCGCGATCGGCCACGCCTTCGGCGGCGCGCACTCCTACTACGCGATGTGGGCGGTTAGCGCGGACAAGCCATAGGCAAGCGCCGCCGAAGCAGTGCCGGGCGGGCGAGGGGGTTCGCCCGCGTGCCCACCGCCTACAACAGGCCTGACGTCGTCGCCCGCCTGGAGCTGTGGCTCTCGTGGCCTGTTTGGGTCATGACGGGCACGGGTCGATCTGGTATCTAGGCGGTGTCGCGGACGAGCCCGAGGGCCTTCGGCGGCAACACCCCGCTACGGAACCTGGCGCGCGATGAGCCCGAGCGATATCAATCACCGCCTCTTTGGCGAATACCTGCACTGGATGGCGCACAAGGAGATGGCGCTGGGCGAAGTTCGCCCCGATCTCTGGGCCAGGGCGGTAGCGGCGTCGGGGGGCGAGGAAGGCAGGGCGCGGGAAATCTACCTCGAGTCGCGGGCGCAGTCCCTGCGCGAAGAGGCAGCGGTCGCGGAGAAATTCCTGCACCTGCTGCAGCAGAGCGAGGACAGTGCCGTCCAGGTGCGCAACGCGGTGGTTTTTTTCCTGGCCCGGCCTGCGGGTGGCCCTGCCGAATCCGCGGGATAACGTCCCGGCGTCACTCCTCGTTGTCCCGTGTCCCGCAGGGTTCACGCGGGCTGCGGAACCCGGCGCTCCCGGTTTCAGAGTTCGATAATTTTCAGCGTGGTCGTCGAGCCGCCGACGCCGAGCAGGTCGCCGCGCGTCAGGATGAGCCGGTCACCGCCGCGGACCAGTTCGCGGCGCTGCAATTCGTTCACCGCTTCCTGCGCCACCTCGCCGGCCGCGCAGACGGTGTAGTCGAACAGCATCGGGCGCACGCCGCGGTACAGGCACATGCGGCGCACGATTTCCGGGTGGCGGCTGAGCGCGTAGATCGGCAGGCCGGAACTGAGACGCGACATGCGCAGCGCGGTCGTCCCCGATTCGGTCAGGCAGACCATGCCGGCAACCCGTTCGAGATGGTTCGCGGCGTAGACCGCGGCCATCGCTATGGTCTCGTCGACGCGGGAGAATGCGCGGTCCATGCGGTGCTGCGAGCGGCGCACGTCGGGGTAGGTCTCGGCGCCGAGACAGGTCGAGGCCATCGACTTCACGGTTTCCACCGGGTACCTGCCGCTGGCGGTCTCCGCCGAGAGCATCACCGCGTCGGTGCCGTCGAGCACGGCGTTCGCGACGTCGAACACCTCGGCGCGCGTGGGGATCGGGCTGTGCACCATGGATTCCATCATCTGCGTCGCCGTGATCACCACGCGGTCGGCGCGCCGTGCCTTGCGGATCAGCTGCTTCTGGATGCCGATAAGCTCGGCGTCGCCCACCTCCACCCCGAGGTCGCCGCGGGCGACCATGATCCCGTCGGAGGCGAGGATCATGGCGTCAAGCACCCGCTCGTCGTGCACGACCTCGGCGCGCTCGATCTTGGCAATGATGCGCGCCTGGCAGCCGGTGGCCTCGAGCAGGCGGCGCGCGTGTTCGATGTCCGCAGCGGTCAGGGGGAAGGACACCGCGAGAAAGTCGAGGCCGAGCTCGGCGGCGTGCTCGATGTCCTTGCAGTCGCGATCCGTCAGCGCCGGCGCCGAGAGCCCGCCACCGAGGCGGTTGAGTCCCTTGCGGTTCGACAGCCGGCCGCCCATGCGCACAACGCATTCCACGCGCCGTCCGCGCACCGCGACCACGGTGAGGCTGATGCGGCCATCGTCCAGGATCAGCACGTCACCGGGCGCAACGCTCTCGGGCAGGCTCGCGAGGTCCACGCCCACGGCATCTGCGTCGCCGTCGCATTCGGGCAGTTCGCAATCGAGCGTGAACGGCGCGCCGTCGCGGAGCTCGACCACGCCGTCGCGAAAGCTGCGGATGCGGATCTTCGGCCCCTGCAGGTCGCCGAGCAGCGCGACCTCGCGGCCGGCGCGTGCCGCCAGCGCGCGCACCAGCCCGGCGCGCGCGCGGTGCTCCTCGACCTGGCCGTGGGAGAAGTTGAGGCGGAACACGTCCACGCCGGCGTCGATCAGCGCCGCGATGGTCTGCGCGGAACTGCTGGCCGGCCCCAGGGTGGCCACGATCTTGGTGCGTCGCTGCACGCCCATGCAAAACTCCTCGGGATGGTGTGCGCAACCGCATCCGGCGATCGCGCGGCGGCGATTATGCCTCAGGCAGGGGCCCGGGTGGCGCAGGTTGGTTGACGGCGTGCGTGGCGCTTCGGTATACGGGCCCGTCCTTGTCCGTCTCGAGGTGTCCGATGATCGAACTGTTCCGTCGCGCCGGCGCGCACGCCGCGCGCACGGCGTTTCGCACCCCCGCGGGCGATACTTCTTATGCGGCGGTGCTGCAGCGCTCGGCGGCCATTGCGCATGCCCTGCTTGCCGGGCGCGAGGATCTGGCGCAGGAGCGCATCGCCTTCATGCTGCCCGCGGGAGCGGATTACGCGGCCGTGCAGTGGGGCATCTGGCGCGCGGGCGGCATCGCGCTGGCGCTGAATGCGGGTGCGGCCGCGGGCGAGATCGAGCACATGTTGCTGACCGCCGGCATACGACGCGTGGTGGTGCGCGGCGAGCCCGGCGCGGCGCTCGCGGCCGCCAGCGCCGCGCTCGGCGTCATCTGCGAGGAGCTCGACTCGCTGCGGGGTGCGGTCGATCGTGCCCTCCCGGCGCTCGGTCCCGAGCGGCGCGCAATGATCGTGTTCACCAGCGGCACCACCGGCAAGCCCAAGGGCGTGGTATCCACGCACGGCGTGATCGAGGCGCAGATCCGCACGCTGGTCGACGCCTGGGAGTGGCGGGCCGACGACTGCATCCCGCTGTTCCTGCCGATGCACCACGTGCACGGCATCATCAACGTGATGAGCTGCGCGCTGTGGAGCGGGGCCTGCGTCGAGCCCTTCGACGGCTTTCGCCAGGATGCGGTGCTCGCGCGTGTCGCGGCCGACGCCTACAGCGTGTTCATGGCGGTGCCCACCATCTACGTGAAGCTGATCCATGCGCTGGAACAGATGGAGGCGGCGGATCGTGACCGGCTGTGCACGGCCTTCCGCCGCATGCGCCTGATGGTGTCGGGCTCGGCAGCGCTGCCGGCCAACGTGCACGCGCGCTGGGCGGAACTCACGGGGCAGCGCCTGCTAGAGCGCTATGGCATGACCGAGATCGGCATGGCCCTGTCGAATCCGCTGCACGGCGAACGCCGTCCGGGCAGCGTGGGGCTGCCGCTGCCCGGCGTGGACGTGAAGCTGGTGACGGACGAGGGTGTCGAGGTGGCCGGCGAAGAGCAGCCGGGCGAGATCCGGGTGCGCGGCCCGGGCGTCTTTCGCGAGTACTGGAACAATCCGGAGGCTACCTCGCAGAGCTTTGTGGATGGCTGGTTCCGCACCGGCGACGTGGCGGTGCGCGAACGTGGCTACTACCGCATCATGGGGCGCCAGTCGGTCGACATCATCAAGTCCGGGGGCTACAAGATCTCGGCGCTGGAGATCGAGGACGTGCTGCTCGCCCACCCCGCGATCCGCGAATGCGCGGTCTTCGGGGTCGATGATCCGACCTGGGGCGAGATCGTCGCGGTGGTCGCGGTACTGCGCGAGGGCGCGTCGCTCGACCTCGAGGCGCTGAGCGCCTGGTGTGCCGGCAAGCTGTCGGTCTACAAGCTGCCGCGCCGACTAGCCGTCGTCGCTTCCCTCCCGCGCAACGCCATGGGCAAGGTTCTCAAGCCCGGGCTCCGACCTCTCCTGGCGCAGGGAAGCGGGTGAGCAGGGCGGCGCGCATGGCTTCGGCGGCGGCCGACAAGGGGTGGCGGCGGCGGGTGAGGATGCCGACGGCGCGCGAGATGCTCGGTCCGCTGAGGCGGCGGCACACGTTGCCCATCTCTTCCATCGGGCCGGTGCAAAGCGCCGGTACCACGCTCAGCCCGAGCCCGGCGGCGACCATGCGGCCGATGGTCGCGAGCTGGTGGCTCTCCATGCACACCGGCAACAGCAAGGACTGCTCGTGCAGGAACTGTTCGATCTGCTCGCGGATCCCCGAGGGGTGTTGCAGCGCGATGAACGGGTAGGGCTGAAGCTGGCGCCAGCGCAGGCTGCGCTGGCGCAGCAGTTCGTGCTCGCGCGGCAGCACCGCGACGAAGCGGTCGAGGAACAGTGGCTCGAACTGCAGCTCGCCCGGCGCATGGGGCGCAAAGCTGACCCCGAGTTCGGCGCGTCCCTCGCGCACCATCGCCACCACGTTCTCCGCCACCACGTCCTGCACGCTGATGTTGATGTTCGGATACCGGCGGTGGAAGGCGAGTAGCACCCCGGGCAGCAGGCTTGAGGCGAAGGAAGGCATCGCCGCCACGATCAGCCTGCCGCGCTGCTTGCCGAAGAGTTCGCGCAAATCGCCGAAGGCGCCGTCCCAGTCGCGCAGCAGCCGTTGTGCGAGCGGCAGGAAGGCCTCGCCCTCGGGTGACAGAGCTATCGAGCGCGTGGTGCGCACGAACAGGGTGCCGCCCACCGCCTGCTCGAGATTGCGGATCGCGATGCTGAGGGCGGGCTGCGACAGGTGCAGCAGGCCGCAGGCGTCGGCGAAGCTGCGCGCCTGGGCCACGGCCACGAAGGCCTTCAGCTGCTTGATGCTTACATTCATTTGCAAGATCTATCAATCGCCAGAAAGAATCAATTGGCTAAGGAATGTCTGATTATTTCGCACGATAGACGATAATGCGAACAGCGGAAACGGCTGAGGAGAACCGGGCAGGTGCGACAGAAAACACTGGCTGACGAAGGCTTCGAGAAGTTCCGCAAGCAGACTCGC
>JAGPES010000432.1 GCA_018057015.1 Pseudomonadales bacterium
CCGTTCAGGACGGCGGAACCGCGTCCGAAGTCCTCAACTCCCGCTCCACTCAATCCCAAACCGCCTTGTTCCACCGCTGGATACAGCGCAGACTGCGTGGAAAGGGCGTTTGTATTTCCTATATTCCAGCCCCCGGCGCCGCGAATGCCGACCCCAGGCATGCAAGCGCGAGCAGCAGCAGGGCAAGCAGCGCGTGCCCGATGCCGTGTCGACGCCGCTTGCGATGCGCGGTCCCCATCGCCGGATTCTAGTCCAGCGGCGGCGCGCGCTGCATACTCGGCCGATGCGCCTCGTGATCGTCGTCGTCCTGCTCCTGCTGGCCTCCCTCCGTCCCCTGCAAGCGGCGACGCCCTGCGTCCCGGTCGAGGTGGAGGCGCCGCTCCGGCTGCCGCGCCCGTCGGCCAAGACCACGACCCCGGGCTGCGTCGATTACCGGCGCGTGCCGCGCAGCGCCGGCGGCGAGCGCGCCCGCATCCTTGTGCTCGGCGATCCGCAGGTGAAGTCGATGGTCGATGTCGATTATTTCCGCCGCGACATCATCGACCCGCTCCGCGAAGCCGGTCCGTTCCAGCTCGGCGTGGTCCTCGGCGACCTGGTCGACGATGTTCCGGCGTTGTGGCCCGAGGTCCAGGCCGCCACAGCGTCGCTGGACATGCCGTGGTTGTTCGCACCCGGCAACCATGACGTGGACCCGCATGCCACCAGTGATGCCGATGCACTGAAAGGCTTCGTGCATGCCTTCGGGGCGGACACCCGGGCGCGGCAGGCGGCGCTGTTCAACCTGGTGGCGCTCGACAACGTCATCAGCACCCCCGGCGTACGCCCCGCCTATACCGGGGGGTTCCGTGAAGATCAGTTCGCCTTCCTCGAACGCTGGTTGCCGACGCTGGAGCGGAGCCGGCTGCTGGTGCTGGCGATGCATATCCCGCTGTTCGAGGAGCCAGGCCGCGACACCTTCCGCGACGGCGACCGCGAGCGGTTGTTCGCGTTGCTCCGGCCGTTCCCGCATGTGCTGCTGCTGAGCGCACATACCCATACCCAGCGCCATGTGTTCCACGACGCGGCCAGCGGCTGGCATGGCGGCCGTCCGCTGCACGAGTTCAATGTCGGCGCGGCCTGCGGGGCGTTCTGGTCCGGCGCCAGCGACGCCGCCGGCATCCCCGATGCCACGATGGCCGACGGCACGCCGAATGGGCATGCGTTGCTGACGGTCAGGCGCGGCGGGGACTACGCGCTGGCGTGGTTCAACGCCCGCGATCCCCACAACGCGGCAATCGGCTTGCATGCGCCCAAGGTGCTGCGTCGTGGCGCGTATCCGGCCTGGGGCGTGTATGCCAACGTCTACATGGGCATGGACGACAGCCGCGTCGAATACCGCATCGACGGCGGCGCCTGGCGGCCCATGCGCAAGGTGCTGCAGCCCGACCCGCGGCTGATGGCGGAGAACCGCCGCGACGACGAGGCCACCGCGCTACGCGGCTACGACCGCTCGCCGGAGGCCGAGCCATCGCCGCACCTGTGGCGCGGCGCGTTGCCGACCGACCTCGCCGCCGGCGAACACATGGTCGAGGTGCGCGCGTTCGATCGCTGGCAGGGCGAACAGCGGGCTTCGACGACCTACCGGCTGGATGACGCCACGCCCTGAGTGCTCAGGGCGCGATCTCGGCGAAGCTCTCCACGCGCGGATGGCCGTTGGTAGCGTCGCCCGTGCGCGGCTCCGGGTAGTCTTCGCGCCGGTCCAGCAGGACCGTGCGCATTCCTGCCTCGCGCGCGGCGTCCAGTTCCTCCACCACGTCCGACAGGAAGAGCACGTCCGCAGGCTGGCGATCGAGCCTGTCGGCGATCAGGCGGTAGCTGTCGGGATCGCGCTTGTGGCCGCTGGTGGTGTCGAAGTAGCCGCATAGAAACGGCGTGAGGTCGCCGGCGTCGGTATGCGAGAACAGCAGTTTCTGCGCCGGCACCGAACCCGAGGAATACACGGCCAGTGGATGACCGGCAGCGTGCCAGGCGCGCAGCGCGGGGGCCACGTCCGGGTAGAGCGGGGCGGTGAAGTCGCCGTCGCGGTAGCCGGCTTCCCACACCATGCCCTGCAGCGCCTTGAGCGCGGTGTGCTTGCGGTCCTGCTCGATCCAGCCTTGCAGCGTTTCCACGATCATCGCGTCGTCGCACATCGCGCCGTGTTCGGTGGCCACCACGTCCAGCCAGTGGCGCACCCCGGGATCGTCCCGGTGCGCGGCCACGAAGCCGGGCAGCTTGCGCCGGGCGTACGGGAACAGCACGTCGCGCACGAACGAGATCGCGCTGGTGGTGCCTTCGATGTCGGTGAGGACGGTGGTCTTCATCGTCATTCGTAGCGAGGGAAGCGTTTGGCGATGTCACTGCCGGTGAAATGGCCGACCCAGCCGTCGGCCTCGGTGAAGAAGCGGATGGCGACGAAGCGTGGCGCCGGCCCCATGTCGAACCAGTGCGTCGCCGAATCCGGCACCACGATCAGGTCGCCTTTCTCGCACAGCACCTCGTAGACCTTGTCGCCCACGTGCAGGGAGAACAGCCCGCTGCCATCGACGAAGAAGCGCACTTCCTTTTCGCGGTGAGCGTGCTCGTCGAGGAACTTGCCGCGCATTGCCTCCCGGTCCGGATGGTCCGGGCTGATGCTGACCACGTCGACGCTGTTGAAGCCGTGCTCGGCGACCAGGCGGTCGATATCCGCGCGGTAGGCTGCCAGGATCGCCTCCGGCGGGTCGCCGGCCCTGACCGGCTGCGCGGCTTCCCAGCGTTCGAAGCCGACCCCGATCGCCTCCAGCTCGCGGGCGATCGCGTCGTGGTCGCGGGTTTCGCGCAGCACCGCCTGCGGCGCGGTGTCCTCGAAGATGCGCAAGCGGCTCATGCCAGCCTCCTCAGGTCCAGTTCGCAGCCGAGCAGGAATTCGAACGCCTCCAGGTGGCGGCGCGCCTCGGCCATGGTGCGGCCCCAGGCGTACAGCCCATGGCCGTCGATCAGGTAGCCCCACAGCGGGCCGGCGTCCAGCGCGGCGTCCACGCGCGCTGCGAGTTCCGGCATGTCCTGGGTGTTGGGGAACACCGGCAGGTCGATCGCGCCTTCGTGGGTGGTGTTGCCGTGGAAGGCCTTCTGCAGCTCGTAGCCCTCGAAGCGCACATGCCCCTGCGCCGCGAACAGCCGCGAGGCCACCGTCTGCGTGCGCGAATGGGTATGCAGCACGCAGCCGATCTCGGGGAAGCGCTTGTAGAGCTGGGTGTGCAGCAGGGTTTCCGCGGACGGGCGCAATTCGGTGGCGACCGGCCTGCCGTCGAGGTCGACCACCATCAGGTCGTCCTTGGTC
>JAGPES010000431.1 GCA_018057015.1 Pseudomonadales bacterium
GGCATGCAGCCGGCAAAGGTCATGACCTGCTCTGCGACGACGGCGCTCGGTCAAGGAACGCGCCAGCCGCCCGGGAACGCTCAACTCCTGAACCAGCGCGGGCGTTCCGTTCACGCGGTGGATGAAGATGCCTTCCGATGGGGGCCCCTTCCGAGGGCACCCGTCGGTGTGATTCGATCGCCACCCCCAAGGGTGTGCTCGCCGCCCGCGCTGCGGTGCAGGCTCGTGTTCGTGGCCGCTGTCGGCACCAAGTGTTGCCGACGGTCCAGAAGCGCGGCTATTTGCCGCTATCGGCGGACGGCGGAAGTCGCAAGTAGTCGCGCTGGGGCATCAGAACGGGCAGTTGAGGTTGTCGCCGAGATCGAGCGGCAGTTGCAGGTCGGCGATGGGTGAGGTCGAGCAGTCGCTGCGATGCGTGTCGGCGATCTGGTCGCCGTAGACCAGAACGAGTTGTTCGCGCAGATGCTCGAGGAAGTCGATGACGGTCTCGGCCTCGCCGGGTGACCAGTGCAGGATGAGCCTTGGCACGCGCATCATGACCGGTCGCCCTTGGCGGGCCTGGCCTTGTGCCGGCGGGCCGCGTTTCTGGCCGCTTCGCGCTCGTGTGCTTCCTTGGCGCGGTAGGAGTCGCCCTCGATCTTGATGACCTCGGCATGATGCACGAGGCGATCGATGATGGAGACGACGCAGGTGGCGTTGGGGAACACCGCGTTCCATTCGGTAAAGACGCGGTTGGTGGTCACGATCGTGGACTTGGCTTCGTAGCGCCGGTTCACGATCTCGAACAGCAGGTCGGCGTGGCGGTTGGCATAGGAGAGGTAGCCGACCTCGTCGATGAGCAGCACCTGAGGGCGGGCGTAGTAGTCGATGCGCCGGCGCAGAGCGCGCTCGCTGTCCTGCGCGGCGAGGTCGCCGAGCATGGCGGATGCATTGGCCATCAGCGCGGAGTGCCCGCGCAGCAGGCTCTGGTGCAGCAGGTTCTGTGCGATCGTCGTCTTGCCGATGCCGTTGCCCCCGATGAGTACGACGTTGGTGGCCTCTTTCACGAAGCCGAGCGTCATCAGGTCAGAGATGGCTGCGCGATCGCAGACACGGGGCCACTGCCAGTCGAAGTCGGCGATGGGCTTGAAGGCGCCGAGCCGGGCGTTGCGCAGCCGGCGCTTCAGACCGCGATCACTTCGTTCGCGCTCCTCCCAATCAATGAATCGGGCGACGAGATCGACGTGGCCGGCGACGGCTTCGTCCCAGTGGGCGATGAGACCGTTGAGGTTCAGTTGCGCGGCGCGCTGGCGCAACGCGGTCTGCGGATCGGTCGATGGGTCGAGGTTCACGGTCCAGTCTCCGTAGGGTCCATGGGCGCGGGGGTGTCGCCGAGACGGTCGTAGCCGGTGAGGGTTGACGGTGTGACGACGAGGTTACGCACGGTGTCGGGCACGACGACCGCGATCGGTGGTGGCATCTCGCGCGCATCGCGGCGCCGCTCGAGCACCTGGTGCACGGCGCTGTGGTGCGCGACGCCTGCAGCGAGCGCCTCCAGGCACGCCGCCTCGAGCTCGGTGGAGCCGTACCGATCGAGCAGCCGCTCGAGTTCGCGCATGAGGCCCGTGAGCGGACGGCCGGCCGCGGCCGCCGCCTGCAGCAACCGGCTACTGGCGGGCGCTGCCACCGCGAGCCGGTCCAGGGACCGATGCTCGCGCGCCCGGCGCTTCTGAGCGACGAGCGCAGCGATGTGCGCCTCGTTCTCGATCCGCGCGCCCTTGCCCCATGCACGCCGGTGCGACGCGAGGACGGTCATGCCGTCGAGCACGCGGACCGCGTCGACGCAAGCGATGACCGTGACGGTGCGCTGCACGTACGCGTGCGGCACCGAGTAGTCGTTCAGGTCGAAGCGAACGTACGGCGTCTTGCCGGCGCGCGCCTCGATCCGCTCGCCGCTGGGGAAGGGCGTTGCCGGCATCGCGATCAGCTGCTCGCGCTCCTCGGCCCAGACCGCGGCGACGGTACGGCTCGGATCCTGTGGACACGGTCGCTGCGTCGCCGGTCCTGCGCACCAGACGTCCGCTTGCGAGTTCAGGTCCGCGAGGTCGGTCCAGGCGCGGGCGGCGTAGAAGCTGTCGCGGATATAGCGGATCGCGCGTTCCACGCGCCCCTTCTCGTTGCCGCGGGCCACCGCCACCGGGCGTGGCTCGAAGCGGTAGTGCGCGGAGAGCTCGAGCAGCGTCGGATGGAACCGGATCGCATCGCCCCGGCGCTCGAGCACGGCAGACTTGAGGTTGTCGTAGAGCAGCACCCGCGGCACGCCGCCAAACACCTCGAACGCGCCCACATGGCCATCGAGGAAGCTGTCGGCGCGCGCGTTGAGGTAGAAGCGCAGGAAGACCATGCGGCTGAAGGACAGCACCATCACGAAGGCCATCAGCGGGCGACGGGCTCGACCGATCGTGACGTGACCGAAGTGCGCCCAGTCGACCTGGGCTTGTTCGCCCGGGAGCGTGCGAAGCCGCAGATAGGCCTCGGGCTGGCGCCTCGGACGAAGCTGAGCGACCCGCGCCCGGAAGTGGCTCTGGCATCCCTGATAGCCGCGTGCAACGACCATGCCGTACAGGCGCGCGGCGGTGAGCCGCGGGTACTGCTCGAGCGTCTGCAGCACGAACGGGATCCACGCGTCGACCTTGGAGGACCGATGGGTTCGCTCGACCTTCGGCAGACCCGCCTGGCTGAGCACCCGGTCCACCGTCGAGTGGTGCACGCCCAGTTGAGCCGCGATTGTGTTGACCCCCCACCGATCGACGAAGTGGCGCCGGAGGATCTCGCTCTCCAGATCCCGGATGATGGTCATCGATGTCCCTCGTGCAGCAAGCGCTCGGCCCGTACCCCACGTCGGCCGCGTTCGGGCGGGCGAAGGAAGCCCCGACGCAGAAACGGCAAGCACTCGCGTCGGCAGCGCTGACAGTGAACGCGAGCATCGATGCGCGGCGATATCCATCGGGCCATCGCTATCGACGGGCTGGCCAGTAGAGCAGCAGCCACGGCACTGACGGAACCCTGATGCGTTACTTCCTCGGCGCCAGCCTCGCGCACGATGTCGCCCGCGAGCGCGCGTCGATGACGCTCGCGATGGCGCCGCTGTCGGTCAGCATTACACTGGCGGCCCTGTCTCGTGCACCGGTAGCGGCGCGAGGCCAGGCGCAGCGTCTCGCAGCGCGCCTCTCCTGCGCACCCCTCGAAGCAGTAGACGTTGCCGCGGTCGCAGCCCCGCCCCAGGATCACCTGTCGGTGGCACCGGGCACAGTGATACAGCCGCGCAGAACCGCACGTCATCGGCGCCATCGGGCCGACG
>JAGPES010000042.1 GCA_018057015.1 Pseudomonadales bacterium
GCGGTGCGTGCGCGCGCGCTGGCGCATCAACAGCAGGCCGAGGTGGTGAGCCAGCAGTTCCTCCGCGGCGAGGCGTTGCTGGTAGGGATGGGTGCCGGTCAGCAGCTCGGCGACGGGTGCGTCTGGCGGCGGCCGGTGCAGGTAGCGCAGCGCCTCGGCGAGTGGCCCGGCGCCGCGCAGCAAACCCGGCGGCAGCAACTCGCGCAGGGTGTTGCTGCCGAGGTGGCGCAGCGCCTGTTCGGTGAGTGAGCGCCAACTGGCCTGGTGCAGCCCGTCGGTGCTGGGGTAGATCGGTGTAAGCGCCGCCTCGTCCGGGGCCGACTCATCGGCCTCCAGCACCTGGCATTCGGGGTGGTACATCTCGATGCCGCTGCGCCCGAGCCGCACCTCGCCGTAGCAGCGCAGGCGCGTGGCACGCTCGAGGTTGCGCTGCTGGACCGCGCTGAAGTGGAAGAAGCGCAGCGTCATCGTGCCGGTCGTGTCGGCCAGCGTGCACGCCAGGCTGCGCCGGCGGCCGAACTCCACGCGCGCGGCGAGCAGCCGGCCCTCGACCACGGCCTCGGCGCCGGGGCGCAGTTCGCGCACCGCGCTCACCCGGGTGCGATCCTGGTAGCGCAGCGGCAGGTGGAACAGCAGGTCGGCGACACTGCGGATCTCGAGCGCGGCGAGCTTCCCGGCCAGCCGCGGCCCGACGCCGCGCAGTGCCGTGACGGGCAGGTGTTCGAGGGAATTGCGCGGGCTGGCGGAATCGGGGGTCAAGCGGCTGGCCGACGACGTGGGCGAACTGCGATGATAGCCCAATACAGCAGCGGGAGGAGCCGGTGAGCGGGGCGGACATATTGATAGCCGGTTGCGGCGACGTGGGCGGTTTGCTGGCCGGGCACCTGCGTGACGCCGGCCATCGCGTGGCCGGCCTGAGGCGCCGCGCCGCGCTGTTGCCCCCCGGCATCGAGCCGCTGGCGGCCGATCTCGGCGAGCCGGCCACGCTGGCTGCGATCCGCGACCGTCATTTCGACCTCGTCGTGGTCACCAGCGCCGCGGGCCGCTTCGACGAGGATCACTATCGCCGCGTCTACGTCGAGGGACTCGCGAACCTTCTCGGCGCGGTGCGCGGCACGCCGCGCGTGCTGCTGGCATCGAGCACCGGCGTCTACCACCAGCACCACGGCGAATGGGTCGACGAGGATTCGCCCGCGGCGCCGCGCGCATTCTCCGGCCGGATCCTGCTGCAGGCCGAGGCGCTGCTGCGCGAACGCCTCGCGCAACGCGCCACGGTGATCCGGTTCGGCGGCATCTACGGCCCCGGGCGCGAGAGGCTGCTGCGCGAGGTCGCCGCCGGCATCGGCTGCGCGCGCGAGCCGGTGCGCTACACCAACCGCGTCCATCGCGACGACTGCGCGGGCATCCTGCAATTCCTGGCGGCACGTGTCCTGCGCGGCGAGGCGCTCGCGCCGCTCTACCTGGGCGTGGACAGCGAGCCGGCGCCGATGTGGGAGGTGCGGCACTGGATCGCGGCCGGGCTCGGCGTGACGCTGGACGACGCCGCCGGGGGCGCGGACGGCGGTCGCGCCCCGGGGAGCAAGCGCTGCAGCAACCGGCGCCTGCTCGAGGCCGGCTACGTGTTCCGCTACCCCGATTTTCGCGCCGGCTACGCGCCGCTGATCGCGGCGCTCAGGACTTGACCACCATCGTGGCCTCGATCTCCACCGCGGCCCCGCGCGGCAGCGCGGCGACCTGCACGCACGCGCGCGCCGGGTAGGGTTCATTGAAATAGCGGGCCATCACCGCATTGACCGCGGCGAAGTCCGCGAGGTCGGTGAGGTAGATGTTCACCTTCACGCAGTGGTCCAGGTCGCCGCCCGCGGCCCGCGCCACCGCCGCGAGGTTCTCGAACACGCGCACCGTCTGCCCGGTGATGTCGCCCCCGACCATCTCCATGGTCGCCGGGTCGAGCGGGATCTGGCCCGACAGGTAGACCACGTTGTTGATCTTCACGGCCTGCGAATAGGGACCGATTGCCTGCGGTGCGTCGCTCGCATGGATGACTGCGCGATTGCTCATGGGTACTCCTCGATGCGGATGCGGGTTCTCAGCGCCGGACCCGCGTGACTTTCATGACGGACCTGACGGTGCGGATGCGGCGGATGATGCGCGCCAGGTTGACGCGGTTGGCGACCCCGATCACCAGCCGCACCTGGCTGAGCCGCGCGTCGCGCTCCTCCATGCCGATCTTCTCGATGTTGACGTCCAGGCTGCTGATGCGGTTGGCCAGCGCGGCGATCACGCCCTTCTGGTTCTCGAGCTCCACCAGCAGCTCGACGCTGAACTCGCCGCGCGTGTCCTCGGCCCAGCGCAGCGGCGTGCAGCGCTCGGGGTCGTCGAGGAATTCGGCGATGTTGTTGCAGTTGTCGCGGTGCACCACCACGCCGCGGCCGGCGCTGATGTGGCCGACGATCGCGTCGCCGGGAATCGGGTAGCAGCACTTGCCGAAGTTGATCACCATGCCCTCGGTGCCGCGGATTGCCAGCGGCAGCGCTTCATCGGCGTTCGCCCCCGGCATGCCCTCCCCCCGCTCGAGCAGCCGGCGCGCGGTGAGCAGCGCCACGCGGTTGCCGAGGCCGATCTCCTCGAGGATGGTGTCGAGGGAGGCGCGGCGCGTATCTGCGAGCAGCTGCTCCACGGCCCGGGGTTCGATCGCCTTGATGCCGCTCTGCAGGCTCACCAGGGCCTTGTCGAGCAGACGCCGGCCCAGTTCGATCGATTCCGACTGCTGCTGGCCCTTCAGGTAATGGCGGATGTTGGTGCGCGCCTTCGCCGTGACCACGAAATTGAGCCAGATGGGGTTCGGGTTCGCGCGCGGGGCGGTGACGATCTCCACGGTCTGCCCGCTCTGCAGCCGGGTGCTGAGCGGCGCCAGGTTGCGGTCGATGCGGCAGGCCACGCAGCTGTTGCCGATGTCGGTGTGCACGGTGTACGCGAAATCCACCGCGGTGGCGCCGTTGGGCAGCGCGAAGATCTCGCCGCGCGGCGTGAACACGTAGACCTCGTCCGGGAACAGGTCGATCTTCATGCTCTCGATGAATTCGAGCGAGTTGCCGGCGCGCTGCTGCATCTCGAGCAGGCCCTGCACCCACTGCCGCGCGCGCGAATGGCCGCTGCCGGGCTTCTCGGAGCCGCTGGTCTTGTACAGCCAGTGCGCCGCGATGCCGTTGTTGGCCATTTCCTCCATGTCCTCGGTGCGGATCTGGATCTCGATCGGCACGCCGTGCATGCCGAACAGCACCGTGTGCAGGGACTGGTAGCCGTTGGCCTTGGGTATCGCGATGTAGTCCTTGAAGTGCCCGGGAACGGGCTTGTACAGGCTGTGCATGGCGCCGAGCACCCGGTAGCAGCTGTCGACGCTGCCGACCACGATGCGGAACGCGAACACGTCCATGATTTCCGAGAACGAGCGCCCCTTGGCGCGCATCTTCTGGTAGATGCCGTAGAGGTGCTTCTCGCGCCCGAGCACGCGCGCGGGTATCCCCTCCTCGCGCAGGCGCGCCTCGATCTTGCGCTGGATCTGCGTCACCAGCTCCTTGCGGTTGCCGCGCGCCTTGCGCACGGCCGCGTGGATGCGCCGCGCGCGCATCGGGTGCAGCGCCGTGAAGCCGAGATCCTCGAATTCGATGCGGATGTTGTTCATGCCCAGGCGCTGGGCGATCGGCGCGTAGATCTCGAGGGTTTCCTGGGCTATGCGCCGGCGCTTCTCGGGCTTCAGCACGTCGAGCGTGCGCATGTTGTGCAGGCGATCGGCGAGCTTCACCAGGATCACGCGGATGTCGCGCGCCATGGCCATCGCCATCTTCTGGAAGTTCTCGGCCTGCGCTTCGGCGCGCGAGGTGGTCTCGAACTGCGACAGTTTGCTGACGCCGTCGACGAGCTCGGCGACGCTGGTGCCGAACTGCGTGGCCAGCGCCTCCTTGGCGATGCCGGTGTCCTCGATCACGTCGTGGAGCAGCGCCGCCATCAGGCTCTGGTGGTCCATGCGCATGTCGGCGAGGATGCCGGCGACCGCGAGCGGATGGGTCACGTAGGGTTGGCCGGTGCGCCGCACCTGCCCGTCGTGGGCCTGCTCGGAGTAGAAATAGGCGCGGCGCACCGCATTGACCTGCTCCGGCCCCAGGTAGCCCTGGAGCTTTTCCGTCAGTGCGCCGAGGTACTGCATGCGTGGCGGTCGCGCAGGCGCGCGGCGCGGAAGGCGTGCTCCCGCGCCGCCAGTCTCACAGGTTGGCTGCTTCGGCCTGGGCTTCGAGCAGTTCCTCGAAGGTCGGTTCGGCGCTTTCGTCGAAGAATCCTGGACCGATCAGGCCTTCCTCGATCTCGCGCAGCGCGATCACCGTCGGTTTGTCGGATTCCTCGTGCACCAGCGGCTCCTTGCCCCCCGTGGCGAGCTGGCGCGCGCGCCTGGCGGCGACCATGACCAGCTCGAAGCGGTTCTCCACCTTGTCGAGACATTCCTCTACTGTAATTCGTGCCATGGATTTCACCTGTAGCGTACGTGAGCGGCGACCCGCCTGCCCGTGCAGGGCCGCGCGGGGGCAGGCATTCTAGCAGAGTTCCTCAGGATGCCGACAGCAGCTCGCGGATCAGTCCCGACAGCCGCGTGCCCTGCGCCGGCCGGCGCAGGCGGTTGGCGCGCAGTATGGCCTGCAGGTCCGCCAGCGCGACCTCGAAGCGGTCGTTCACCACGAGGTAGTCCGACTCGTCCCAGTGCGACATCTCGCTCACCGCCTGGCGCATGCGTTCGCCGATCACCTCGGCACCGTCCTGGTTGCGTCCCCGCAGCCGCGATTCCAGCGTATCCCGCGACGGCGGCAGGATGTAGACCGACAGTGCACCGGGGATGCGCTCGCGCACCTGGCGCGCGCCCTGCCAGTCGATTTCCAGGATCACGTCCATGCCGCCCGCCAGCGTCTCCAGGACCCGGCTGCGCGAGGTGCCGTAGAGGTTGCCGAACACGGTGGCATGCTCGAGGAAGTCGCCGCGCCCGAGCATCTGTTCGAACTGCTCGCGCGTCGTGAAGTGGTAATTGACCCCGTCCACCTCACCCGGGCGCCGCGCACGCGTGGTGTGCGACACGGAGGCCAGAAGGCCGGGATCCTGGTCCACCAGCGCGCCGACGAGGCTGGTCTTGCCCGCGCCCGAGGCCGCCGACACCGTGTACAGCGTTCCCGCCGCGGTCGTGTTCATTCGATGTTCTGCACCTGTTCGCGCATCTGCTCTATCAGCACCTTCAGCTCCACGGCCGAGCGCGTGGTCTCCGCGGACGCCGATTTCGAGGACAGCGTGTTGGCTTCGCGGTTGAATTCCTGCATCAGGAAATCCAGGCGCCGTCCGCACGCGGCGCCCGCCGCCAGGCTGTGCCGAGCCTCGGCCACATGCGATTGCAGCCGGTCGAGCTCCTCGGCAACGTCGGAGCGCGCCGCCAGCAAGGCGATCTCCTGCTCCAGCCGGCCGGGCTCGAGCTCGACGCGCAGATCCGCGAGGCGGTCGACGAGTTTCTGCTTCTGCGCGGCGAGCACTTGCGGCAGCACCGCGCGCACCGAGGCCACGATGGCCTCTATCCCCGCCAGGCGCTGTTCGATGAAAGCCGCCAGGCTCGCGCCCTCGCGCGAGCGCATCGCGACCAGTTCGTCGAGGGCCTCGCGGAAGACCGCGAGCGCGCCGCGCGCGACCTCGTCCTCGTCCGGATGCGATTCCGCGATCACCCCGGGCCAGCGCAGCAGGTCCAGCGAACCGGGGCGCACCAGGTCGCCGGCCAGCGATTCGAGCCGCGTGCACGCGTCGTGCAGGCTGCGCACCAGTTCCTCGTTGATCGCTATGGGACCGGTGCCGGAGTGTTCCGCCTGCAGGCGCAGGATGCAGTCGACCTTGCCGCGTGCCAGGCGCTCGCGCAGCAGCTCGCGCGCCGGCATTTCCACCTGGCGCAGGGTCTCGGGCAGGCGCAGCTGCGGCTCGAGATAGCGATGATTGACGGAGCGGATCTCCCACGAGAGGGTGCCCCACGAATACGCTGCCTCGCGACGGGCGAACGCGGTCATGCTCTGGACGGAAGGCAATGGTCGACTCCTGTGCTTGCGCGCCATTGTAGCCCCGCGCAGGCGATAAATCATGGCCGGGCACGCGTGTGTATAATCGCCGCCCCGCGCACCCGCAAACACCCATCGAGGATCATGATATGGAGCGACCAAGCGGCCGCCGTCCGGACCAGCTTCGCCCCGTGCGATTCACGCGCGCCTACACGCGCCATGCCGAAGGTTCGGTGCTGGTCGAGTACGGCGACACCAAGGTGATATGCACCGCCAGCGTGGACCGTGGCGTGCCGCGCTTCATGCGCGGCGAGGGGCGTGGCTGGCTCACCGCGGAGTACGGCATGCTGCCGCGCTCGACCAACACGCGCATGGACCGCGAGGCGGCGCGTGGCAAGCAGGGCGGGCGCACGGTGGAGATCCAGCGCCTGATCGGCCGCTCGCTGCGATCGGCGCTCGACCTGCGCAAGCTGGGCGAGAACACCGTCATCATCGACTGCGACGTGATCCAGGCCGACGGCGGCACCCGGACCGCGTCCATCACCGGCGCCTGCGTCGCGCTGGTCGACGCGCTCGCGGCGGCCAAGCGCAGGAAGATGATCGCCGAGGATCCGCTGCTGCACCTGGTCGCATCGGTCTCGGTCGGCATGTACAACGGGCACGCCGTGCTGGACCTCGACTACGCGGAAGACGCGAGCGCCGAGACCGACATGAACGTCATCATGACCGAGCAGGGGGACTTCGTGGAGGTGCAGGGCACGGCCGAGGCCAAGCCGTTCAGGCCCGAGGAACTGCAGCAGATGCTCGATCTCGCGCGGCGCGGCACCGAGAACCTGGTGCGCGTGCAGAAGATGGCGCTGAGCGCGCCGCTGCCCGCGAAATAGCGCCGGGCTACAGCCGCTCGGGCTCGATGTCGTAGTCCATGGTCAGCGGCGCGTGCGAGGAGAACTCCTGCACCTTGTACAGCGCGCCGTATTCGATGGTGCCGCGCAGGCCTGCCGAGACGATCTGCAGGTCCGTGCGCCAGCCGTCTCCCGCCGCCCGCCCGCCCGGCCACCACGAGAACTCGTCGTCGTCCTGGTTCACGACGCGGAACGCGTCGACGTAGCCCAGTTCGCCGTAAAGGCCGTCGAGATACTGGCGCTCTGCCTCGAGGAAACCGGGCGTGTTGCCGTGCGTCGCTGCCCGCTGCACGTCGCGCGCGGCGTGCGCCATGTTCCAGTTGCCGCACAGGATGTACTGGCGGCGCTTCTTGCGCACCTTGTCGAGTTGCGTGCGCAGTTGCTCGTAGAATCGCGACTTGCGTGCCAGTGAGCCCGCGTCGTTCTCGCTGGCGACCGGGCCCAGCAGGCAGGCCACGCTGATGTTCTCGAAGTCCGCCTGCATGAAGCGCCCCTCGCCATCGGCGTCGCCGAGACCGAGGCCGGTCATGATGGCCTTGGGCAGCTTGCGGCAATAGATGGCCACGCCGTTCGTGGTGCCGTCGATCGCGTCGAAGAAATAGGAGAAATAGCCGTCGGGATTGTATTTCGCGGCGCCGAGGGCGGACTCCGGCGCACGCAGATCCTGAACGCAGATGATGTCCGCGTCCTGGTCGACGGCCCAGTCGTAGAAGCCCTTCCCGGCGGCCTCGCGGATACCATCCGCGCAGAAACTGATGACGCGCATGCTTTTACCTGCCTTTATGCGGGGGGCATGATACATGAGCGCCCCGGTTCGGGTAAGAAAACATGTTTCCGACTTTGTGCGCGCTTTGCGCCACCAGGCGCTGATATACTGCCACGCGCCCCGAAACAGTGCGTTCCCCGACATGCCCGCCACCGATTTCCGCAACGAGTTCATCGCCCTCGCGCTACGCCAGCGGGCGTTGCGCTTTGGCTCGTTCACGCTGAAATCGGGCCGCAACAGTCCCTATTTCTTCAACGCCGGCGAATTCAGCACCGGCGGCGCGCTCGCCGCGCTCGGACGCTGCTATGCCGCGGCGATCGCGGCCGCCGGCATCGATTACGACATGCTGTTCGGCCCCGCCTACAAGGGCATCCCTCTGGCGGTTGCCACCGCGGTGGCGATCAGCAACGACAGCGGGCGGGACGTGCCCTGTGCCTTCAATCGCAAGGAGGCCAAGACGCACGGCGAGGGCGGCGTGCTGATGGGCGCCCCGCTCGCCGGCCGCGTGCTGATCGTCGACGACGTGATCACCGCCGGCACTGCGGTGCGCGGCGTCGTCGAGCTGATTGCCGCCGCGGGCGCCAGCATTGCCGGCGTCGTGCTCGGCCTCGATCGGGCCGAGCGCGGATCGGGCACCGATTCCGCGGTCACCGAGCTGGCGCGCGAACTCGGCGTTCCGGTCTTCAGCATCGCGCGCCTGGACGACATCGTGCGCTTTCTCGAGGCGTCGGAAGATCCCGGCGAGCATCTGCCGGCGATGCTGGCCTATCGCCGGCAGTGGGGTGCCACCGGCGCCTGAACGCCGGCCGCCGTCGCAACTGCTAGACTCGTTGCAGCAACAACCCTGCGCAAAGAGGATCGCATGAATTCCAGGTCGTTCCACTGTGTCGCTCCGGCATTCTCCCGATGGCTGGGCGCGACCGCGTTGCTGTCGGCGCTCGCTGGCGCGCCTGTCGCGCTTGCCGACGAGCTGTTCTACAAGTACGACAATGCCGAAGGGGTGACGGTCATCGACGACCACGTGCCGCCCCAGTTCGCCCACCGGGGCTACACCGTGCTCAACCGCGCCGGGCGGGTCGTGGAGACGGTGCCGCGCACGCTCACGGCCGCGGAGCGGCGCGCCAACCCCGGCGCGGTCCAGGCCATGCTGCGCGCGGAAGAGGCCGAACGGCAGCGCCGCTACGACGAGGCGCTGCTCGCGCGCTACAGCTCGGTGGCGGATATCGAGGACCTGCAGCGGCGCAAGGTCAACGAGGTGCAGGTGCGGATCAACCTGCAGAAGGGCTCCATCGCCGGGCTCAGGCAGCAGCTCGAGAGCGAGCATGCGAAAGCAGCGGAACTCGAGCTGGCCGAGGAGCCGGTGCCGGCGGAAGTCCAGCAGAAAATGGAGCAGCTGCGCGCCGCCATCGCGGAGGAGGAAACGCGGATCGCCAGGCTGGAACAGGACAGGAGCACCATCGCGGCGCGCTACCAGTTCGATATGGAACGCTTCCGCGCCATCCGCCCCGGCAGTCCCTGAGGGGTTTCAGTCTCCGGGGCGACGGAAGAACGCAGCGGTGAGCACGCGCCACTGCTCGGCCCAGTACTCGGTCGGCGAGCGGCGGAATTCCGATCTCACGTACTGGATGATGCGTCCCTCGGCGGCGGCGAGCAGCAGGTTCGCGGCCAGGTTGACGGGCAGGGCCGTGCGCAGACCCTGCCGCAATTCCGCCTCGCGCAGGATCTGCTTGAGTTCGGTCTCCAGGCGGTCGAAGAGTTGCTGCACCCGGGCGCGCAGGCGGTCCGTCTCGCCGGTGAGCGCATCGCCCGTTAGCAGGCGCGTGATGCCGGGGTTGCGCTCGCAGAACGTCAGCAGCAGCGTCACGATCTGCTCGCACTGCGCGGCGGCGTCCTGCTCCTCTTCACGGATGCGCGAAATGCGGCTGAACAGGGTCGCCTCGATGAACTCGATGAGTCCCTCGAACATCTTTGCCTTGCTGGGGAAGTGCCGGTAGAGCGCGGCCTCGGACACGCCGACGTCGGCAGCCAGCGCGGCCGTGGTGATGCGGCCCCCGGGGGTGGCCTGCAGCATGTGCGCCAGCGACTGCAGGATCTCTTCGCGGCGCGAGTTCTTGTTGTTCATGTCGACGCCGATGTCCCCCGGGTTGCGCAGGGCGGTAATGCTAGCGATTCGCTCAGGTACCCGCAACGACAGGGGGTTTGCGGTTGCTGATCAGCGTGCCGACGCCCTCGTCGGTGAACACCTCGAGCAGCACCGCGTGCGGCACCGTGCCGTCGATGATGTGCGCGCTGGTGACGCCCGAGGCGACGGCATCGAGCGCGCAGCGGATCTTCGGCAGCATTCCGCCCCTGATCACGCCCTCGTCGATCAGCCGGTTGACCTCCTCGCGGTCGAGCCCGGTGAGCACCGTTCCATCGGCGTCGAGAAGTCCCGGCACGTTGGTGAGCAGCACGAGTTTCTCCGCCTGCAGCACCTCGGCGATCTTCCCGGCCACGAGGTCGGCGTTGATGTTGTACGACAGCCCCGCCTTGTCGACGCCGATCGGGGCGATGACCGGGATGAAGTCGCTGTGCAGGAACATGTCGAGCACGGCGCGGTTGATGCGGCGCACCTCGCCCACGTGCCCGATGTCCACGATCTCCGGGGCGCTGGTTTCCGCCGTGCGCACCGTGACCGACATGCGCGAGGCCTCGATCAGGTGGCCGTCCTTGCCGGTGACGCCGATCGCGTTGCCGCCGTGGCGGTTGATGTTCGAGACGATCTCCTTGTTGACCGTCGCGCCCAGCACCATCTCGACCACGTCCATGGTCTGGGTGTCGGTCACGCGCATGCCTTCGACGAAGCGTGACTCGATGTTGAGCTTGGCGAGCAGCGAGCCGATCTGCGGGCCGCCGCCGTGCACCACCACCGGGTTCATGCCGACCAGCTTCATCAGCACGACGTCGCGCGCGAAGCTGTCCTTGAGCTGTGGATCGACCATCGCGTTGCCGCCGTACTTGATGACGATGGTCTTGCCGGTGAAGCGCTGGATGTAGGGCAGGCTCTCGGTGAGCACGCGGGCAATGTTGACGGCGGCTTCGCGGTTGAGGGACATCGGCGGGATCCTGGCGCTGCGGACACGGGCCAGCATCTTAATCGCAGCGACGGGCCCGGGCGCGCACCGCGGGGCCGCTGTGCTAAAAACTCACATTCGTTCCGGGCAGCAGGCGCCGGATCTCGGCGAGAAAGGCGGCCTCTATGCGCGCGAGCGTGGCCTCGTCGCGGCCCTCGAAGCGGCAGATCAGCGCCGCCGAGGTGTTCGACGCGCGCACCAGTCCCCAGCCGTCGGCGAATTCGGCGCGCACGCCGTCGATGCGGCTGAGGCGGGCCTCATCGAGCGTGAAGCCGCGGGAGATCGTCTCCATGGCCGCGAACTTCTGCTCCTCGGGCATCTCGATGCGGATCTCGGGCGTTGCCACGCTGCGCGGCAGTTCCGCCAGCAGTTCGTCGAGGGTGCGGCTCTCTGCCGCAAGGAGCTCGAGCAGGCGCGCCGCGCAGTAGAGGGCGTCGTCGAAACCGAACCAGCGGTCGCGAAAGCAGATGTGGCCGGTGAACTCGCCGCCCAGCAGAGCCCCGCTCTCCTTCATTTTTTCCTTGATCCATGAGTGCCCGCTGCGGCACATGATTGGCCTGCCACCGTTGTCGCGCACCACTGCCGCCAGGTCACGGCTGCACTTGACGTCGAAGACCACGTCCGCCCCCGGATGGCTCGCGAGCACCTCGCGCACCAGCAGCATCATGAGGCGATCGGCGGTCACGATGCTGCCGCTCGAGCTGACCACGCCGATGCGATCCGCATCGCCGTCGAAGGCGATGCCCAGTGCGGCCCCGGTCTCGGCCACCTTCGCGATCAGGTCCTGCAGGTTTTCCGGCACCGAGGGATCCGGGTGGTGGTTGGGGAAACGACCGTCGAGCTCGCAGAACAGCGGCACGACATCGCAGCCGAGCGCGCGGAACAGGTCCTCGGCGATCACCGCGGCGGCGCCGTTGCCGCAGTCGATCACCACCTTGTGCCTGCCGTCGACGAGCACGTCGTCGGCAACCGCCCTGATGTAGTCGGCGTCGATCGCGGTGACGCGGTAGCTGCCCTGCCCCTCGCGGAACAGCGCGTGTTCGATCCGCTCGCGCAGGCGCAGGATGCCGGCCCCGCGCAGGGTCTCGCCGCCGATCATCACCTTGAAGCCGTTGTGCTCGGCCGGATTGTGGCTGCCGGTGATCATGACGCCGCTCATCGTGCGCAGGTGATGGCAGGCGAAATAGAGCATCGGCGTGGCGACGGTGCCGGTGTCGATGACGTCTATACCGGTGGCGAGCAGACCGTTGACCAGGTGCTCGCGCAGCCACGGGCTGCTGTCGCGCCCGTCGGCGCCGACGGCGATCGACGCGCATTGCCGGTCCAGCGCTTCCGAGCCGATGGCCCGGCCGATCGCGTGCGCCAGCCGCGGCGACATCTGCGAGCAATGGCCGCGGATGTCGTAGTCGCGGAATATCTCCGCGGGAACTTCCAGCGCCGGTTCGCCTTCCGCCCCGATTTCGGGCAGCTCCTCGACGATCTCCAGCGGATCCGGTTCCGGGCGCGACGGGCGTGCGACGACGGCGGATTGCGGGGTGCCGGGCTGCTGGTCGCGGCGCAGGTTCACCAGTGCCTCGCCGAGTCCCGCGAGCTCGTGCCAGGACAGCGCGGGCAGCGCGGCGGTGGTGTTGCGCTGGTGCAACGCGAGGTCGGTGAGTTTCGCGGCGTCGTCCTCGAGCGCGGCGGCCAGGGCGCGGAAAGTCCTGAGCGCCAGCGCAATCAGCAGCGCGGCGGCGGCGACGGCGCCCAGCACAAGTGACGCGACGCCGAGCGACAGGCGCGGCGACAGGCGCGACGCCGGCTCGAAACCCGCGTAGAGCGGACGGATGTCGGTTGCCGCGAGGTGGGAGGGCGCGGCGTTGCCCTGCGCTCCGGCCTGGCGCACCATCGGCAGATAGATCCCGTCCGCGCCCTCGGACCACACCGAGAATTCGCCCGATTCGTGTGCCAGCGGCAGGTACTCGCTTACCACGACGGCGAGGTCCGCGCGCGCCAGCACCACGCCGACGGCATTGCCGGCCGGTGCCGCGACGGGTGCGGCCGCGATCACCACCCAGCTGCCCTTGTCGCGGTAGGCTTCCGCGGCCGGCTTCTCGCCGTTGAAGGCGCGACTGGCGAGACGGATCTCGATGTTGTTGCGCAAGGCATCCTTGCGCAACGCGGGATCGGCGATGCCCAGGGGGCCGAGCGCTATCAGCTCCACCGATTGCACGCCCGGGAACGCGCCGGGCGGCGCGCCGCCCGGCACGGTGGCGTCGCGCGCCAGCGCCCGCGTGTGCTCCGTCAGCAGGTGCCCGTAAGTCGAGAGCGACAGTGCCGCCTGCCGTGCCGTCGCCTGGGCCCGTTCGCCGTGGGCGAGCATTTCCATGGTCCAGCTGTAGGCGACGACGCCCGCGAGCAGCAGCGCCGAGGCGATCGCGATCGCGCGGATGATCAGCCGCCTGGCGGGCCCGAGCCCGGTGCGTTGCCCGCGGGGTGTCACGAGGCCTCGTCCGCCGCCGGTTTGCTCTCGCGGTAGCGGGTGCCGATCGCGGCAACCAGCGCGCGCGCGATGGCGGCCTTGGTCCCGCGCGGCAACGCCGTCGTGTCGCTGGCCGAAATCAGGCAGACCTCGTTGAACTCGCTGTTGAAGCCGATGTCGCCGCGCGCGACGTCATTGGCGACGATCAGGTCGAGACGCTTGGCGGCGAGCTTGCCGCGCGCATAGGCGAGGACATCGGTGGTCTCGGCGGCGAAGCCGACCGTGAAGGGGCGCGCGTCCAGCGCCGCGACATCGGCCACGATGTCCGGGTTGCGCACCAGCCGCAGGTCCATGCGCCCGGCCGACTTCTTGATCTTCTGCCCGGCGCAGTGTTCGGGGCGGTAGTCGGCCACGGCGGCGCAGGCGATGAAGATGTCGCATTGCGCCGCGCGGCTCATCACCGCCTCGTGCATCTCGATGGCGCTGGACACGTCGATCCGTGCCACGCGGGCCGGGGTATCGAGGTGCACCGGTCCGCTGACCAGGGTCACGGCGGCACCGGCCTCGGCGGCAGCCGCGGCGATCGCGAAGCCCATCTTTCCCGAACTGTGGTTGCTGATGTAGCGCACCGGATCGAGGGCCTCGCGCGTCGGACCCGCCGTGATCAGCACGCGCACGCCCTCGAGTTCGCGTGGCGCGAAACGGCTTGTCGCCGCGGCGAGCAGCTCCGCGGGCTCCAGCATGCGTCCCGGGCCGGTGTCGCCGCAGGCCTGCGAGCCGGTGGCGGGTCCGAGCAGCCCCACGCCGCGTTGCGCGAGCACGTGGCAGTTGTGTTGCGTGGCGGGGTCGCGCCACATGGCCTGGTTCATGGCCGGCGCCACCAGCACCGGGGCCTCGGTGGCCAGGCACAGCGTGGCGAGCAGGTCGTCGGCCAGGCCATGGGCGAGGCGCGCGATGAAGTCCGCGCTGGCCGGGGCCACGAGCACCAGCTCGGCCCAGCGCGCCAGCTCGATGTGCCCCATCGCGGCCTCGGCCGTCTCGTCGAGCAGTTCGCGATGCACGGGATTGCCCGACAGGGCCTGCATCGTCAGCGGGGTGATGAACTCGCAGGCCGCGCGCGTCATCACCACGCGCACCGCGGCCCCGGCGTCACGCAGGCGCCGGACCAGCTCCGCGGACTTGTAGGCGGCGATGCCGCCGGTCACGCCGAGGAGTATCTGCCTGTTGTTCAGTGTCGCCATGGGCCGGGTCGGTCAGGATAAGGAGGTGCCGCGTTGCCGCAGGCGGTTCAGCTTCCTGCGGCATTCTAGTATAGTCAGTCGCGACTCATACGCCGCGCGGACAGGGAGGTTCGCGATGACCATCAAGAGTTGGCCCGCCGCCGAGCGCCCGCGCGAGCGCCTGCTCGGCCGCGGAGCAAGCACCCTTTCCGATGCCGAACTGCTCGCGATCCTGCTGCGGACTGGCCTGCCGGGTGGCACGGCGGTCGACCGCGCGCGCGAGCTGCTGGGCGCCTTCGGCGACCTGCGCCGGCTGCTCGATGC
>JAGPES010000433.1 GCA_018057015.1 Pseudomonadales bacterium
GGCAGGCCAGGCGCGCGTGCCCTTCACCTCCGGCATCCTGATCGGTATCGGCGAGACGCGCACCGAGCGCGTCGAGTCGCTGCTGGCGCTGCGCGCGATCCACCGCGAATACGGCAACCTGCAGGATGTGATCGTGCAGAACTTCCGCGCCAAGCCGGGCAAGCCCATGGCCAGTGCGCCGGAACGGGATCTCGATGAACTGCTGTGGAGCATCGCGGTGGCGCGGCTGATCCTGGGCCCCGCCATGAACGTCCAGGCGCCGCCGAACCTGAGCCCCGGCGTGCTGCCGCGCCTCGTCGAGGCGGGCATCAACGACTGGGGCGGCGTGTCGCCGCTCACGCCGGACTTCGTCAATCCCGAGGCGCCGTGGCCGCACCTCGGGCAGCTCGCCGCCGAGACCGCCGGCGCCGGCAAGTTCCTGCAGGAGCGCCTGACGATCTATCCGTCCTACGTGCGCGAGGCCGCGCGCTGGGTCGACGAGTCGCTGCACGCGCGCCTGCTGGCCGCGACCGATGCCGAGGGCTTTCCACGTGTCGACGACTGGCTCACCGGATCGTCCACGGAACTGCCAGCGCTCGAGCGCGGGTTGCTGGCGGGCAGGGGGCAGGGCGGACGCGTCAGCGCGCGCATCGAGGCGCTGCTGGCGCGCGCCGAGGCCGGCGAGGACCTCGACGAGGCCGCGGTCACGACCCTGCTCGGCGCGCGCGGCGCGGATTTCGCGGCGGTGTGCGCTGCCGCCGACGCACTGAACCGCCGCCTGCACGGCGAGCGCGTCAGTTATGCGGTGAACCGCAACATCAACTACACCAACGTCTGCTACTTCAAGTGCCAGTTCTGCGCCTTCTCCAAGGGCAAGGCGCACGATCACCTGCGCGGCACCCCGTACGATCTCGATGATGCCGAGCTCGAGCGGCGCGTCGCCGAAGCGTGGGCGCGCGGCGCCACCGAGGTCTGCCTTCAGGGTGGCATCCATCCCGCGTACACCGGCGAGAAATACCTCGATATCTGCCGCCTGGTGAAGAAAACGGCGCCACGGATGCACATCCACGCCTTCTCGCCGCTGGAAGTCTGGCAGGGTGCGAAGACGCTGGGACTGCCGCTCGACGATTTCATCGCGCAGCTGCGCGAGGCGGGTCTCGGCACCTTGCCCGGCACCGCGGCGGAGATCCTGCACGACGAGGTGCGCGCGGTACTGTGTCCCGACAAGATCAACAGCGCGCAGTGGATCGAGGTCATGGAGGCCGCGCACAGCGTCGGGGTGCGCAGCACCGCGACGATGATGTACGGCCACATCGAGCAGGCGCGCCACCAGGCGCACCACCTGCTCGCCATCCGCGATCTGCAGCGCAGGCACCACGGCTTCACGGAGTTCGTGCCGCTGCCTTTCGTGGCCGGCGAGGCGCCGATGTACCTGCGCGGCCGCGCGCGGCGCGGACCGACTTTCCGCGAGGCGGTACTGCTGCACGCGGTGGCGCGCATCGCGCTTTACCCGGACGTGCCGAGCATCCAGGCCTCGTGGGTGAAGATGGGCGCCGAGGGGGTGACGGCCTGCCTGCACGCGGGCGCCAACGACGTCGGCGGCACGCTGATGAACGAATCGATCACGCGTGCCGCGGGTGCCGAGCACGGGCAGGAATTCCCGCCGGCCGCGCTCGAGCAGCTGATCCGTGATGCCGGGCGCAGCCCGTGGCAGCGCACCACGCTCTACGAGGCGGCGCCCCGGGAGCGCCACGATGCGGCGATGCGCGCCGCGCCGCTCGAGGATTACGTGAACACGCCGGTGCGCCGCGCCGCGGCGGGCGCGAAGAAGGGCGGCGTGATCGCGCGCGAGGCGAGCCGGTGACACGCCTGCTGCTCGCTCCCCGGCGCGGCTAGGCGAGGGTCGTTGGCATGGAATTCTGGCTGTCGATCACCACGATCCCCGAGCAGGACCAGCTGCTCGCGCTGGCGCGCATCGCCGAGGAGGCCGGCTTCGACGGCATCACGGTAGCCGATCACGTGCTGATGCCGACACGCATCGAGAGCCGCTATCCGTACACCGAGGACGGCGCCATCTGGTGGCCCGCTGACACGCCGTGGCCCGATCCCTGGGTCACGCTGGCGGCGATGGGCGCGGTGACCACGACGCTGCGACTGGCCTCGAACATCTGCCTCGCCGCGCTGCGCGACCCGGCGACGCTGGCGAAAGCGGTGTCCACCGCCGCCGTGCTCACGGGCGGGCGCATCGTGCTCGGCGTGGCATCGGGCTGGTTGCGCGAGGAATACGAGCTGCTCGGCGTGGATTTCACCACGCGCGGGCGCCGCCTCGACGAACTGCTGACCGTGGCCCGCAAGTTCTGGTCCGGCCGGCCGGTGACGCACGAAGGCGAGTTCTTCTGCTACGCGGAATCCGTCATGTGCCCCGCGCCGCCGGCGCCGGTGCCGGTGTGGTGCGGCGGCGCGGTCCCCGCGGCGCTGGGGCGCGCGGTGCGCAACGATGGCTGGCTCGGCCTGCCGCTGGACCGCGCCGGCGCGGCCCCGGTTCTGCAGTCGCTGCTGCAACAGCGTCGCGCGACCGGGCTGCCGCGCGAGAATTTTTCGGTCAACATCGCGCTCACCGAGGCACACGAACCGCACGTCATCGCGGAGGTGCGGGACATGGGCGTCACCGGCCTGATGATCATGAGCCCGTGGCTGCCGAACCCGTTCTTCACGGCACCGTGGTACCGCGCCGGCACCGACCCTGCCCGCCTCGAGACCAAGCGCGAGGCGATCATGCGCTTCGCCGACCAGGTGCTGGCGCGGCGCTGAACCGACTCATACCAGCAACGACAAGGCGAGGAGACATCCCATGGCGGCCACCCCCGATCAGGTACGCGAAGTCATCGGCAAGTACATGGAGGCCTGGGCCACCGGCAACAAGGAGTTGCTGCTCGGCATCTTCGCCGAGGATGCGACCTGGGAGGACCCGGTCGGCTCGCCGGCCTTCGTCGGGCACGAGGGTGTCGCGAAGTTCTGGGATTTCGCGCACCAGGGCGCCGACGAGGGGCGCACGATCTCGCCGCGCATCGACCAGGTCATCGCCTGCGGCAACGAGGGCATCCTGCGTTTCACGATGCAGGTGCGCCTGCCCGCGCAGAACAAGGGGCTCGATCTCGCGGTCGTCGATCACTTCGTGCTGGACGATGCCGGCAGGATCGTCAAGGCGCGCGCCTTCTGGGACGAGGGCTGTGTGGGCGTGCCGGCGGGCATGGACTTCTTCGCGCCGAACATCGAGGAGGCCCACACGCAATAGCGTGTCGGGCTCAGCGGTTCACCATCATGTCGGCGATACGGAACATCGGCTCGCGCAGCATCT
>JAGPES010000043.1:0-4050 GCA_018057015.1 Pseudomonadales bacterium
TGCACCTGTCGCCATGAATGGCGACCCACAATCGCGACCCACAATCGCGACCCCCGGGTGGCGCCCTCCCATGTGGGTCGGCATTCATGCCGACTTGGGCCTTGGGGATTGCAGCTGTCGCCATGAATGGCGACCCACAATCGCGACCCACAATCGCGACCCACAATCGCGACCCACAATCGCGACCCACGGGTGCCGCGCGGGGCGTAGAATGCGCGCCATCGCAGGCTTCGCGAAGCGCACCCCATGTTGACGCTGCATCCCGAGATCAAGCCCTACCAGGTGCACCGGCTAGCGGTGGATCCGCCGCACGAGCTCTACCTCGAGGAGAGCGGCAACCCGGAGGGCATCCCGGTGCTGTTCGTGCACGGCGGCCCGGGAGCCGGTTGCCAGGCCGCCAACCGCTGCTTCTTCGATCCACAGGACTATCGCATCGTCCTGTTCGACCAGCGCGGTGCGGGGCATTCGACGCCGCATGCCGAGCTCGCGGGTAACGACACGCGCGCGCTGGTCGGCGACATCGAGCGCATCCGCGAATTCCTCGACATCGACAAGTGGGTGCTGTTCGGCGGCTCGTGGGGCAGCACGCTCAGCCTGGCCTATGCCGAGGCACATCCGCAGCGCGTGAGCGCGATGATCCTGCGCGGCATCTTCCTGTGCCGTCCCGAGGACCTCGCGTGGTTCTACCAGCACGGCGCGAGCCGCGTCTTTCCCGATTACTGGCGCGACTACGCCGAGCACATCCCGGCCGGGGAGCGCGGCGATTTCATGCGCGCCTACCATCGCCGGCTGACCGGCTCGAACGAGATCGCGCGCATGTCGGCGGCCAAGGCCTGGTCGCTGTGGGAAGCGCAGTGCGCGACGCTGCGGCCGAACCAGGACGTGATCGGGCACTTCTGCGATCCGCACGTCGCGCTGTCGCTGGCGCGCATCGAGGCGCATTACTTCGTGAACGACGCCTTCCTCGCCCCGGACCAGCTGCTGCGCGAGGCGCACCGCATCGCGGACATCCCGGGCTTCATCATCCACGGCCGCTACGACATGGTCTGCCCGGTCGACAACGCCTTCGCGCTGCACGCGGCGTGGCCGAAGGCGGAACTGCAGATCATCCGCGACGCCGGGCACTCGGCCGCGGAGCCCGGCATCACCGACGCGCTGGTGCGCGCCGCGCGCGAAGTCGCCGTGCTGCTCGCGGACGATTGAGGCCCGTCGATGCGCGCATTGATCCAGCGCGTGCGCTGGGCCGCGGTCGAGGCAGACGGGCACGAGGTCGGACGGATCGGTCCGGGGATGCTGGTGTTCCTCGGGGTGGAACGCGGCGACGACGAGGCGCGCGCCGATGCGCTCGCCGCTCGCCTGCTGGCCTACCGCGTGTTCGCCGATGCCGGGGGGCGCATGAACGTCGACGTGCGCGCCGCCGGCGGTGGCGTGCTGCTGGTGTCGCAGTTCACGCTGGCGGCCGATACCACGCGCGGGCTGCGCCCGGGCTTCAGCACCGCGGCCGAGCCGCAGGCCGCCAATGCGCTCTACGAACGGGTGCTCGGGGCCCTGCGCGCACGGCACGCGCCGGTCGCGTGCGGGATCTTCGGCGCCGCGATGCAGGTGAGCCTCTGCAACGACGGCCCGGTCACGTTTCTTCTGCAGAACTAGCCGCGCCGCGCGCCTTCTCGGCCAGCAGCCAGCGGCTGGCCAGCAGGCCGATCTCGAACAGCATCCACATCGGCACGGCCAGCATGGTCTGCGAGAACACGTCGGGCGGCGTGAGCACCATGCCGACCACGAAACAGCCCACGATCACGTAGGGGCGCTTCTCCTGCAGCGACTGCGGCGTGGTGATGCCCGCCCACACCAGCAGCACCGTCGCCACCGGGATCTCGAAGGCGAATCCGAAGGCGAAGAACATCGTCAGCACGAAGTCCAGGTAGTGGTTGATGTCGGTCATCACCGCCACGCCCTCGGGGCTGATGCTGGTGAAGAAGCCGAACACCATCGGGCACACCAGGTAGTAGGCGAAGGCGACCCCGCCGTAGAACAGCAGGATGCTCGACAGCAGCAGGGGCACCGCGAAGCGCTTCTCGTGGCGGTACATGCCTGGCGCCACGAAGGCCCACGCCTGGTAGAGCACGTAGGGCATCGCGAGCAGCGCGGCCACGACCAGCGTGAGCTTGAACGGCGCGAGGAAGGGCGAGGCCACCTCGGTGGCGATCATCGTGGAGCCTTCGGGCAGGAAGCGGCGCAGCGGCTCCGACACGAAGTGGTAGATGTCGTTGGCGAAGTAGAACAGTGCGGCGAACACCGCCAGCACGGCGACGATCGCGTGGATGAGCCGCGTGCGCAGCTCGGTCAGGTGCTCGATCAGGGGCATCTCGCGATCGCCGTCCTGTCGCGGCGCCGGCAGCCTGGCGCTCATGGCGCGTCCCTGGAGTCCGGCGCCGGCACGGCCGCGGGCTTGCGCTCCGGCGCCGGCGTCGGCTCCGGCGCCGCCTCGGGCTTGCGCTCCGGCGCCGGCAGTTCGACGTTGGAGCGGATGTCGCGCGCCGAGGACTCCAGCGCCTCGCGCGACTGGCGCAGCTCGTCCATGATCGCCTCGTTGCGCAGCTGGGCGCGGATCTCGTCGGCGCCGATCTCGCGCTCGACCTCGGTCCTGATCTCGTTGAACTGGCGCCGGATCCGTCCGATCCACAGCGAGGCCGTGCGCACGGCCGTCGGCAGGCGCTCGGGGCCCAGCACGAGCAGGCCGATCACCCCGATCAGCAGCAGTTCCGAGAAACCGATGTCGAACACCGGTCTCGCCTCAACGCTTCTCTTCGCTGCGCTGCGCTTCGCCCTGGATCACCTCCGATTGCTCCGGCTCCTCGCCGGGAAGGCGCTTGTCCTCGGGCTTCGGTTCGTCCTGCATCGACTTGCGAAATCCGCGGATCGCCGAGCCGAGATCCGATCCCATCGAGCCCAGCCGCTTGGTCCCGAACAGCAGCACGACGATCACCAGGATGATCACTAGCTGCCAGATGCTGATGCCGCCCAATCCCATACCGTTCTCCCGTGTGAGGCGCGCAACCTCAGTCCGCGCGCGTTGTGTGTTGCCGGGCCGCCTTCTCGGCGATGCCCGACAGGTCGAAGCGCCGCTCGAGCTCGGCGAGCACGTCCGCGCTCTGCATGCCGAGCTCGGCCAGCATGACCAGGCAATGGAACCAGAGATCCGCGGTTTCGCCGACGAGCTCCTTCGGGTCGCCGCCGCGCTCGACGTTCTTCGCCGCGAGCAGGGTCTCGCCGCTCTCCTCGGCGACCTTCTTCAGGATGCGGTCCAGCCCGCCGTGGCAGAGCTTCGCGACGTAGGAGGTGGCGGGGTCGGCGTTCTGCCTGCGCTCGGCGATCACCGCGTCCAGCCGCGCCAGCACCTCACTCATGAGCGCCTCCGTAGATCTGTTGCGGGTCGCGCAGCACCGGGTCCGCCGCCTGCCAGCCCCGCTCGTCGAGGCGCAGGAAAAAACAGCTCTCGCGTCCGGTATGACAGGCGATGCCACCGATCTGTTCCACCCGCAGCAACAACGCGTCCCGGTCGCAGTCCAGGCGCACTTCGTGCAGCTTCTGCACGTGGCCCGAGCTCTCGCCCTTGCGCCACAGCTGGCCACGCGAGCGCGACCAGAAGACCGCGTGGCCTTCCGCGACGCTGAGGCGCAGCGACTCGGCGTTCATCCACGCCAGCATCAGCACGCGGCCCGAGGCGGCGTCCTGCACGATGGCGGGTGCGAGCCCCTGATCGTTCCAGGCAACGGAGGTGGCGAGATCGGCGGGTGCTTTCATCGGCGGGGATTATGGCAGGTTGCCGGTTCCTTGTGGGTCGGCATTCATGCCGACAGGTGCCTGCACGGATGATGCCGTCGCCATGAATGGCGACCCACAGGTGCCCTGAGCCGATGCGGCTGTCGCCATGAATGGCGACCCACAGGTGCCTGGGCGAATGCTGCCGCAGGTATCGGTGCCGGTATTGAATGTGGGTCGGCATTCATGCCGACAGGCGCCTGCACGGATGATGCCGTCGCCATGAAT